>NZ_JBEYFS010000045.1:0-60818 GCF_040634475.1 Streptomyces sp. NPDC007095 | reverse complement strand
CGAGGAGCGGTTGCGGATCGCCCGTGAACTGCATGACGTCCTCGCCCACAGCATCTCCGTGATCAACGTCCAGGCGGGCGTCGGCCTCGCGCTTCCGGCCGAGTTCCTTGCGCGTGACGCGGCGCAGCCTGCGCCGCTGCGAGGGATCCAGCGTCAGGTACGCGGCCGCCGGAACGCCCACCACGATCAGGAAGGCGGCCCACCAGGGCAACCAGATCAGCAGGATGAGGCCGACCGCCACACCTCCTGCGGCGATCTTCGCGTTCTTCGACATGTGTCGCCTCCTTCGCGGCTGCTGCCGCTCTCTGTCCTCAAAACGGGTGCACGCCTCTCACGGTTCCAGTGCGCGACCCTGAGACATCCCTGAGGCGCTCCCCTGACTCACCCCTGAGACCCTCCGCGCTCACTCACCCCCTGAGACCCTCCGCGCTCACTCACCCCCTGAGACCTTCCGCGGCTGCTCGGCCCTGAGGGGTTCGCCGACCTCGTGCATGTGACGCAGGGCCTGCCGGTAGGAGTCGACGAGCCCGGTTTCCGCGTAGGGGATACCCAATTCCCGACAGTGTGCGCGCACCAGCGGCTGGGCGAGCCGCAGGTGGGGTCGAGGCATGCTGGGGAACAAGTGGTGCTCGATCTGGTAGTTGAGGCCACCGAGGAACCAGTCGGTCAGGGCGGCGCCACGGACATTGCGGGAGGTGAGCACCTGGCGGCGCAGATGGTCCCAGCGCTCTCCGTCCGGGTCGGGCATCTCCATGCCCTTGTGGTTGGGCGCGAAGGCCATGCCCAGGTGCAGGCCGAACAGCGCCTGGTGCAGCGCGGCGAAGGCCAGGGCCTTGCCGAGGGACATGGAGGTGAGCAGCAAGGTCGCGTACGCCACGACGTGGGTCACCAGCAGCAGTGCCTCCACCACCCGCTCGCGCGGCGGCTGCCTGCGCAGGTCCTGGAATCCGTGGACCTTCAGGGCGACGCCTTCCAGGAGAGTGAGCGGGAAGAAGAGCCAGGCCTGGTTGCGGGTGAGCCAGCGCCGGAAGCCGACCCTGGCCTCGGCCTGCTCACCGGTGAAGACCAGGACGTCGGCGACGACGTCGGGATCCTTGTCGATGTGGTTCGGGTTGGCGTGGTGGCGGTTGTGCTTGTGGTTCCACCAGGAATAGCTCAGTCCGAGGAGCAGGTTGCCGTGGACCAGGCCGATCGCACGGCCGATCCCCTTGTTGCCGGTGATCTGCGTGTGGCCCGCGTCGTGGCCTATGAAGGCCGTGCGGGCCGAGAACACGGCGAGCAGCGGTGCGAGGACGAGCACCCACCAGGAGTTGCCGATCAGGGCGACACCCGTCACGACCGCGGCCAGCGCCAGCGCGTTCACGGTGATCGCGCGTGCGTACCAGTCATGGCGCCGGTCCAGGAGACCCCGAGCCCTGACGGTGCGAAGAAGCGGCGCGAAATCGCTCCCGGGACTCTGCCCGACGCCGCCCCCTGGAGGGCCTTCCACTACGGCTGTGGCGGTCTGGGGCATGACGGGTCTCCGGTTTCTCAGGTAAGGGGCTGACCTGATGAAACGTACGATTCAGTGACCCTCGGCGACCATGACGCCACCACCCGTGTCCGCACTGAGGCTTGCCCCGTCCATCGAGGGGGGTTAAGTACACCCCCGCCCCGGGGAGAGCCACCTCACGGTCCGGGCATTCCCGACGGGTGCACGCAGTGCTGTAGCCTCGGCGGCTCCGAGCACTAGTCAAATTTGAGGAATGCGTCATCGCTGTGCAGAGAATTCCTGCGGCAACGCCCGCCGAGATCTCCGAACTGGCCCAATGCTGTGCCGTGTTCATGCCCGCCGATCCGTCCCGTACCGGAAGCGTCGCTTTCTGGCGGCCCGACGGTGACCTCCCACCAGTGGTGGCCTCCGGCGCCTTCGGCGACCTGACCGTCGCAGTGCCCGGAGACGACGGTGTCGGGCTCGTGACCGTGCCCGCCGTCCTGCTCCCGGTGCGCGCCGCGCTGCCGGTCCTCACGCGCGCGCGTGCCGCCGCGCACGCACACCGGGCGACCACGTTCTGGGGCGCGGCCGCCGTACTCGCCCTCCAACTCGCCGCCCGGGGGCTGCTGCTGCCGGGGCTGACGGCGAGCGACCACGACGCGTGGCGTGCCGGTCCGCTGCGGGCCGACGACCTGGAGCGCGTACGCGAACTCGCCGCGGCGATGCCGCCCGAAGCGCACGCCGTACCGGTGGACGGCCGTGAGCCGGTACGGCTGCCCGAACCGGAGCGGCTGCTGCGAGCCTTCCTCGACGCGGTCGCCGACGCGCTGCCCCGCTCCCCCGCCGCGTCGCCGGCCGCGGGAGGTACGGCCTTCGCGGCGCCGGATCCGCAGCATGTGCCGGAGCAGCGCGCCTGGGCCGCCGACGTGGCCGCGGGGCACGACGCGGGCGTGCGCGTCTCGCTGCGCGTCGAGGTCCCTGGGTTGGCGTCGGTCGGGGCGGACGAGACGCGGCTCCCGTTCCGCGGGGTGCTGCAGGTGCACAGCGTGAACGACCCGGGTCTTGTCGCGGACGCCTCCGCCGTCTGGGCCGGATCGGCGGCCTTCGGCCCGCGCGCGCGGATGGACGTCCTGCTCGCCCTGCGGCGGGCGGCCCGCGCCTGGCCCCCGCTCACGCCGTTGCTCTCGGCGACGGTGCCGGACGCCGTCGAACTCGCCGACGAGGAGGTCACCGAACTCCTCGGTGAGGGCGCCCGCATGCTGGCGTCCGCAGGTGTCGACGTGCACTGGCCCAAGGAGCTGGCGCGCAAGCTGACCGCGCGCGCCGTCATCGGCCCGCCGGACGACGAGCGGAGTCCGGACAAGGTCGCGTCGGCCGCGCCCTCCTTCCTGTCCGCGGACGCGCTGCTGGCCTTCAACTGGTGGTTCACGCTGGGCGATCAGCAACTCACACGACAGGAGCTGGACCACCTCGCCGAGGCGAACCGCCCCATGGTGCGGCTGCGCGACCAGTGGGTCCTCGTCGACCCGCAGGAGGTGCGCCGTGCCCGGGCGCAACAGGACCGCAAGGTCACGCCCGTCGAAGCGCTGAGCGCCGCTCTGACGGGCTCCACGGAGGTCGACGGCCGCAGGGTCGACGTACGGCCCACGGGATGGCTGGCGACGCTTCGGGAGCGGCTCTCGGACCCGGAGGGGCAGGAGCCGGTCGGGCAGCCCGCCGCGCTCACCGCGACGCTGCGGGACTACCAGGTGCGGGGCCTCAACTGGCTCGCCCGGATGACCTCCTTGGGACTGGGCGGCTGTCTGGCCGACGACATGGGCCTGGGCAAGACGATCACGCTGATCGCCCTGCATCTGCACCGGCAGACCGACACGTCGGCGGCGGGCCCCACCCTCGTGGTCTGCCCGGCCTCCTTGATGGGCAACTGGCAGCGCGAGATCGAGAAGTTCGCGCCCGGCACGCCGGTTCGCCGATTCCACGGCTCACGGCGCAGTCTGGAAAGCCTGACGGACGGGGAGTTCGTGCTCACCACGTACGGCACGATGCGGCTCGACGCGCCGCGACTGACCGAGGTCCCGTGGGGCATGGTCGTCGCGGACGAGGCGCAGCACGTGAAGAACCCCTACTCTGCGACGGCGCGGGCACTGCGCACCGTCGGCGCACGCGCGCGTGTGGCGCTCACCGGCACGCCGGTGGAGAACAATCTCTCGGAGCTGTGGGCGATCCTCGACTGGACGACACCGGGCCTGCTCGGGAGTCTCGGCTCCTTCCGGACGCGTTATGCGCAGGCCGTCGAAGGCGCTCAGGATCCCGCGGCGGCCGAGCGGCTCACCCAGTTGGTCCGGCCGTTCCTGCTGCGGCGGCGCAAGTCGGACCCCGGTATCGCGCCCGAGCTGCCGCCGAAGACCGAGACCGACCGTGCCGTCTCGCTCACCAAGGAGCAGGCGGGGCTGTACGAGGCGGTGGTGCGTGAGACCCTCGCAGAGATCTCGGGCGCGGACAGCATGGCGCGGCGCGGTCTGATCGTGAAGCTGCTCACCGGCCTGAAGCAGATCTGCAACCACCCGGCACAGTTCCTCAAGGAGGACCGGCCGAAGATCCCGGGCAGGTCCGGGAAGCTGGAGCTGCTGGACGAACTGCTCGACACCATCCTCTCCGAGGGAGCGAGCGTTCTGGTCTTCACGCAGTACGTGCGGATGGCGCGCCTCATCGAGCGCCATCTCGCGGTGCGCGGCGTCGCGACGCAGTTCCTGCACGGCGGGACGCCCGTCCAAGCGCGCGAGGCGATGGTGGAACGCTTCCAGGAGGGCGAAATCCCTGTCTTCTTGTTGTCGTTGAAGGCCGCGGGCACGGGCCTGAACCTGACCCGGGCCGAGCACGTCGTGCACTACGACCGCTGGTGGAACCCTGCCGTGGAGGCGCAGGCCACGGACCGCGCGTACCGCATCGGCCAGACCCGGCCCGTGCAGGTGCACCGACTGATCGCCGAGGGGACCATCGAGGACCGCATCGCCGAGATGCTGCGGCGCAAGCAGCAGTTGGCCGACGCGGTCCTCGGCGCCGGAGAGGCGGCGCTCACGGAGCTGACGGACGCCGAACTGGCCGACCTGGTGGAGCTGCGAGGGGACGCACGATGACGGATCGGAACGAGGAGCGTACGTTCGCGGCGCTGCCGCCCGCACTGGGGCGGGGCTTCGCTGAGACGTGGTGGGGCCGGGCCTGGCTGAAGGCTCTGGAGGACGCGGCGCTGGACTCGGAGCAGGTGAAGACGGGCCGCAGACTCGCGCGCGCGAATGCGGTGGGAGCCGTGTCGGTGCGGCCGGGGCGCATCACCGCCGTCGTTCGGGACCGGGACGGCACCGCACACCGCTCGGACGTGCTGCTTCAGGAACTGTCCGAGGAGCAGTGGGACCGTTTCCTGGACATGGCCGTCGAACGGGCCGGGCATGTCGCGGCGTTGCTCGACCGCGAGATGCCCCCATATCTGGTCGAGGATGCGGCGGCCTCGGGAGTCGAACTGCTGCCGGGGTTGGGTGACTTGGAGGCCGAGTGCGACTGCGGGGCCTGGGACCACTGTGGGCACACCGCGGCGCTCTGCTATCAGATGGCGCGGCTGCTCGACCAGGATCCGTTCGCCCTGCTGCTGATGCGCGGCCGCGCCGAACGCAGATTGCTGGACGAGCTTCAGTCGCGCGGCAGCGCGACCGCGAAGGATCGGGCGGACGCCCCGGAACCCGCCCAGCAGGGCGTGGACGCCGGCGAGGCGTACGCGGCCGGGGGCATCCTGCCGTCCCTGCCCGCTCCTCCGGATCTGCCCGAGGTGCCCGGTCGGCCGCCCTCCCTGGACACCGAGACCGCGCCCGCACCCGGCGTCGACCCGCCCGCCCTGGAGTTCCTCGCTGCCGCGACCGCGGCCGAGGCGCACCGGCTGCTCGCCGAAGCGCTCAGGCCGACTCACGGGCAGGAAGCACCGGCGGCGGAGTTGACGGTCGAGCAGGACGCGGTTCGGCTTGCTGCGTCCGGCACCGAGGGTGCGATCGTCGAGCGGCTGGCCGGCGGATCGGGGCGCGACCGGCAGGAACTGGCGCTCGCCGTACGTGCCTGGCACCACGGGGGTGTGGTCGCGCTGGCCGTGCTGGAGGACGAGTGGGCCGTGGAGGCGGAGGCACTCGCACGCGCGCGTGCCTCCCTGGAGGCGGCCTGGGACGAGGACGAGCGGCCGCGACTGCGTGCCACCCGCAACCGTTGGACCGCCGTCGGCACACCTGCCCAGCTGCGCCTGGGGCGAGACGGTCGATGGTGGCCGTACCGCAAGGAGCGGGGTCGTTGGACGCCCGCGGGGCAGGCGACAGCGGATCCGGCCACCGCCTTCGCGATGGCGCAGGGAGCCCCTGGCGGCGACCCGATGAGTGGTTGACGCCCCACGTTCACCTCGAAGTCGTACGACGTTCGGTGCAGCGGCCAACTCTGGCCGCTGTCAACGAACTTGTGCCTCAGGAGGCCCGATGTCCCCGCACGCCGTCGGCCGGCGCCACGTCCACCGAACCGTCGCCGCGGGTGTACCGCTCGCGATGCTGGCTGCCCTCGTGGCGGTCGGCACCGCGAGCGCTCAGGGCTACCCGTCGCAGCCGAGGGTCACACGCACCGCGAACCTCGGCGACATCCCCCTGGGCACGTTCAGCAACGCGCTGTTGCCCGGCACGGTGGGAGACGACCGGGGCGTGGACCTCGGTGGGATCGGCAGCGACATCTACCCGGCCGGGCGTCGGGGCGAGTTCTGGACGGTCACCGACCGCGGTCCCAATGGGCAGATCAAGGTGGCCGGCAAGAAGCGCCGCACGTTCCCGGTGCCCGGCTTCGACCCGGCGATCGTGAAGATCAGGGTGTCCGGTGACGCCGTGAAGGTGCTGGACGCGCTCCCGATCACCACATCCTCCGGGAAGCCCGTCACCGGGCTGTCCAACCAGGCGGGGCGCGACGAGGCGCCGTACTCCTATGACGCGCAGACCCCCCTCACGTACAACCCGAACGGCGTTGACACCGAAGGCATCGTCCGCTTCGCGGACGGCAGTTTCTGGCTCGTCGACGAGTACGGTCCCTCGTTGATCCATGTCTCCGCGCGCGGGAAGGTCCTCACGCGCTATGTGCCCAAGGGGCTGAACCTGACCGGCACCGACTATCCGGTGGTCGAGGCGCTGCCCGCCGTCCTGCTGCACCGGAAGATCAATCGCGGCTTCGAAGGGCTCGCGCAGCTGCCCGGCGGCGACCTGGTGATGGCCGTGCAGAGCCCGCTCTCCCTGCCGGACAGCGACGCGGGGGACGTCTCGCGCACGACACGGCTGCTGCGCTTCTCCCCGAAGAAGCGGGCCGTCACCGCCGAGTACGCCTACCGCTTCGACCCGGTGAACGTGGTCGACCCCAGCGAGGACGACACGTCGGAGCTGAAGATCTCCTCCGTGGTGGCTGTCGGTCGCGATCGGCTGCTGGTGGAGGAACGCACGGACAAGGCGGCGCGGTTGCAGGTGGTGGAGCTCACGCGTGGCGCGAACATCCTCGGTGGTCCCTGGGGCAGCGACACGACGTCCCCGTCGCTGGAACAGCTCGCCGATCCGGCCGCCTCCGGCGTCCCGGTGCTCGCCAAGCGTCTGGTCGTGGACCTGGGGACGGTCGCGGGGGTACCCGGGAAGATCGAGGGCATCGCGCGCGTGGACCACGACACACTCGCGCTGATCAACGACAACGACTTCGGGATGACCGACGGGGCGGGCGCGTTCGACGCGCAGGGCCGGCTGGTGGACAGCGGTATCGAGACGACGGTCACGTACGTACGGCTGCCGCACGGGATCTGACCTCGCCACCCTTTTCGTCGGGCACGCGTGCGTGAGTCGCGAAACGGCGTCCACGCGCGCGTGCACGTCACCTAAGTGGCTTACGGCAGCGCGCCGTTCCCTAGGTCGGGAGGAGCGACTGCAGGTCGCTCGGCAGGATGCTGCGCAGATCGCTCGGCAGCTCCGAGGGCAAGGACGAAGGCAGGGCCGAGGGCAGCGACGAAGGCAGCTCGCTGGGCAGTTCGGACGGAATGCTCAGCGACGGGGAAGACGATCCCTGAGTGCCGCCGCTCTCGGTGGGCCCCTTCTTGTCGGGCGTGTTGCTGCCGCCGCGGACCATCAGCACCACGGCGACGACAGCGACGACGGCCACGAGCGCGGCGAGCGCGAGGAACAGCGGAGTACGGCGCCGCCCGCCACCAGGGCCTCCCGGACCGCCGGGAAATCCAGCGGGAGGTTCGGGCCCATCACCCCCCGGAGGGGGACCGTAGCCCTCGAAAGGGGGACCTTGGCCTCCCGAAGGAGGCCCGTAGCCTCCGGGCGGCGGGCCGAAGCCACCGTTTCCCGAAGGGGGCGTGTCTCCCGGCGGCCGGGGAGGCTGGGGCGGTAAGGGCGGGGTGGCCATACCGTCAAGACTCGCCTCGGACCGGTCATGGGGCGACCCCTGTGCCGAAGTTGATACGGACTCATGCCGTGGATCGCATGATTCCGGAGCATTCCCCGCCTGGTCCACGCAGCGAGATGTGAGGCCTGGCCCGCCAGGAGACGGGCCAGGCCTCACCGGGGCACGATCAGCCCCGCGCGCCCAGCAGGTGGTCCATGGCGAGCTGGTCCAGCTGCTCGAAGGCCATCCCGCGCGCGGCGGCCGCCTCCACGTCGAACTCCTCGAAGGCCACACGGTCCGCGAGCAGCCCTGCCAGGCCGTCCGCCGCGGTGGGCTGCGCCAGCTCGTCGAGGCGCGACGCGCGCAGCGCCTCCTGGACCTCGGGGTCGGCACGGAAGGCTGCCGTGCGCTCCCGCAGGATCAGGTAGTTGCGCATGCAGCCCGCTGCCGACGCCCACACCCCGTCGAAGTCCTCGGTCCGCGGGGGCTTGAAGTCGAAGTGCTTCGGCCCCGCGTACCCGGCGCTCTCCAGGAGGTCGACCAGCCAGAACGCCGAGCGCAGGTCACCGGCACCGAAGCGCAGGTCCTGGTCGTACTTGATGCCGGACTGGCCGTTGAGGTCGATGTGGAAGAGCTTGCCCGCCCACAGGGCCTGCGCGATGCCGTGCGGGAAGTTCAGCCCGGCCATCTGCTCGTGGCCCACCTCGGGATTGACGCCGTACAGCTCCGGGCGCTCCAGACGCTCGATGAAGGCGAGCGCGTGGCCGACGGTCGGGAGCAGGATGTCGCCGCGCGGCTCGTTCGGCTTCGGCTCGATCGCGAACTTCAGGTCGTAGCCCTGGGAGGTCACGTACTCGCCGAGGAGGTCGAAGGCCTCCTTCATCCGGTCGAGGGCGACGCGCACGTCCTTGGCGGCGCCGGACTCGGCGCCCTCACGGCCGCCCCAGGCGACATACGTCTGCGCGCCGAGTTCGACCGCGAGGTCGATGTTGCGGATCGTCTTGCGCAGCGCGTAGCGACGCACGCCCCTGTCGTTCGCGGTGAACGCGCCGTCCTTGAAAACGGGGTGCGTGAACAGGTTGGTGGTGGCCATCGGCACCCGCATGCCGGTCGCGTCCAGGGCCTGGCGGAAGCGCTTGATGTGCGACTCGCGCTCGCTGTCCGAGGATCCGAAGGGAATCAGGTCGTCGTCGTGGAAGGTCACACCGTAGGCGCCGAGCTCGGCCAGGCGCTGTACCGACTCGACCGGGTCCAGGGCGCGCCGGGTGGCATCGCCGAACGGGTCCCTTCCCTGCCAGCCGACGGTCCACAGGCCGAAGGTGAACCTGTCCTCGGGGGTGGGCTGGTAGTTCATGCCGCGGCTCCTTGCTAGCTCCGACTATTTCGTCATGGCGATTAACAAATTAGTATGCGGAGGCATCTCTGGGAAGAGACGAAGTGTGAAACCTGGGCCACACCGGTCCACAAGCCCCACCACCAGGACAGATCCCGCGGAGCCGCGGAAGAGGGAGAGCCCGATGTCAGCAGCCGAGGGTCCGCTCGTCGTCGGGGTGGACACATCCACCCAGTCCACCAAGGCCCTGGTCGTCGACGCGTCGACCGGACAGGTGGTGGCGAGTGGGCAGGCGCCGCACACCGTCTCCACCGGGGCGGGCCGCGAGAGCGACCCGCGGCAGTGGTGGGACGCGCTCCGCGAGGCGCTGCACCAGTGCGGCGAGGCGGCTCACGAGGCCGCCGCGGTGTCGATCGGCGGCCAGCAGCACGGGCTCGTCACCCTCGACGCCCAGGGCGATCCCGTACGCCCGGCCATGCTGTGGAACGACGTGCGCTCGGCGCCGCAGGCCCGTCGGCTGGTCGAGGAACTGGGCGGCCCGAAGGCCTGGGCCGAGCGCACCGGCAGCGTGCCCGGCCCCTCTTTCACGGTCACGAAGTGGGCCTGGCTGGCCGAGAACGAGCCCGACGCCGTCCGCGCGACCACGGCCGTACGACTGCCCCACGACTACCTCACGGAACGCCTCACGGGAGAGGGCACGACCGACCGCGGCGATGCCTCCGGTACCGGCTGGTGGGCGTCCGGTACGGAGAGGTACGACGAGGAAGTCCTCGCGCACGTCGGACTCGACCCGGCGCTCCTCCCCCGCATCGCCCGGCCCGGCGAGGTGGCCGGAACGGTGCACGCCCGCGATGAGCTGCCCTTCTCCAAGGGCACGCTGGTCGCCGCCGGCACCGGCGACAACGCCGCCGCCGCGCTCGGCCTCGGACTGCGCCCCGGCACCGCCGTACTGAGCCTCGGCACCTCCGGCACGGTGTACGCCGTCTCGACACGGCGCCCCGCCGACCCGACCGGCACCGTCGCGGGCTTCGCCGACGCACGCGGCGACTGGCTTCCGCTGGCCTGCACCTTGAACTGCACGCTCGCCGTCGATCGTGTCGCAGCGCTGCTGGGCCTCGACCGCGAGGCCGTCGAACCGGGCGTCGGCGTGACGCTGCTCCCCTACCTGGACGGCGAGCGCACCCCGAACCTGCCCCATGCCTCGGGGCTGCTGCACGGCCTCAGGCACGACACGACTGGCGGGCAGTTGCTGCAGGCGGCGTACGACGGAGCGGTCCACTCGCTCCTCGGCGCCCTCGACCTGGTGCTCGACCCGGACGCGGACCGCTCCGCGCCGCTGCTGCTCATCGGCGGAGGCGCCCGGGGAACGGCCTGGCAGCAGACCGTACGCCGGCTGTCGGGACGTCCGGTTCAGGTGCCCGAGGCCAAGGAACTGGTCGCGCTGGGTGCCGCCGCGCAGGCCGCGGGCCTGCTGACCGGCGAGGACCCGGCCGCGGTGGCCCGCCGCTGGGGAACGGCCCACGGGCCGGTGCTCGACGCCGTGGACCGGGACGAGGAGACGCTCGCCAGGATCGCCGGGGTACTCTCCGACGCGGCCCCGCTTCTGGAACGGGAACCGAACAAGGACTGAGCGAGCACGGACGAGGACAGCCCCGAGAGGGACCGGCCGGACGAGGACTGACGGAGGCATGACCGCACCACTGCACGAGGCCCACCCGACCGGTTCCGGCCGTCGACTGCCCGACACCCAACAGGGCATGCGCCGCCGCAACCTCTCTCGTGTCATGCACACCGTGAGCGCGGAGGGGCCGCTGTCGCGTGCCGCCGTCGCCTCGCGCATCGGTCTGACGCGGGCGGCGGTCTCGACGCTGGTGGACGAACTGATCCGCTCGGGGCTCCTCGAAGAGCTGGGCCCCGAGCGGCCCGGACGGGTGGGGCGACCGGGCTCGGCACTCGCCGTCAGCGGGCACGGCCCCGCCGGGATAGGCGCGGAGGTCGGCGTCGACCATCTGGCGGTGTGCGCCGTTGATCTGCGCGGTGACATACGGGCGCGGGCGGTGCGGCACGGCACGAACCGCGGCCGGCCGCCCGAGCCGGTGCTCAAGGAGCTGACCGCGCTGGTGCGGCAGGTCGTCGCCGAGGCCGAACGGGAGGGACTGTGGCCCGCGGGCCTCGCGGTCGCGGTGCCCGGTCTGGTGGCCCGCGACGCCCGGACCGTGGTTAGTGCCCCCAACCTCGACTGGCACGACACGGATCTGGGCGTGCTGCTGCCCGGGAACCTCCCGCTGACCGTGGACAACGAGGCCAACTTCGGCGGTCTGGCGGAACTCTGGCTCGGCGATGCCACCCCACGCGACTTCCTGCATGTGTCCGCGGAGATCGGCATCGGTGCGGCCGTGGTCGTGGACGGACGGTTGCTGCGTGGAACCCGCGGTTTCGCGGGCGAGCTGGGGCATGTACCGGTGTGGCCGGACGGGACTCGTTGCCCGTGCGGCGGACGGGGCTGCCTCGAGCAGTACGCGGGTGAGGAGGCCGTGCTGCGCGCGGCCGGTCTGGAGCCGCGTGAGGACCGTGTCGGGCTGCTGGCCGAGCGTGCCGCCCAGGGCGATCCGGAGGTACGGCGTGCCCTGCGCGACGCCGGAACCGCGTTCGGTATCGCGCTCACGGGCGCGGTCAACCTCCTCGATCCGGAGACGGTCGTGCTGGGTGGAGCGCTGTCCGGTCTCGCACCGTGGCTGCTGCCTTCGCTGGAGGAGGAATTGTCGCGGCGCACGGCGGGCCCCGCCTGTGCCGTGTCCGTGTCACCGCTGGGACCCGAGGGGCCCCTGCTGGGGGCCGCCCACTCGGTGGTGCGGGCGGTGCTCGACGATCCGGCGGGTTTCGCGGAGCGGGCGTAGCGCGGTCATCGCGGTCGGCGGCACGGTACTCAGGGTCCCTTTGCCCCTCACGGGTGACCGAGTTGTCCACAGTCCCGGAGTTGTCCACCGACGAACGCTGTGCCCTCCCGCCCAACCGGCAAGCGCCGTACCGTAATTCACGCGAGGCGCAGCCGTCGGGCCGATGGCCGGCTGTCCGGGCGAATCGGGGGATCGGAGGGTTCAGATGTCGGGGGAGACGGTTCCAGGACTGCGGCGCGAGGCTGTCGGGCTGCGGGAGGTCCTGTTCCAGAGCATCACGGCCATGGCGCCGGCCGCGGCGGTCGCCGCGTCCATTCCGTCGGGCGCGGCCTTCGCGGGCGGCAGTCTGCCCCTTTCCGTACTGATAGCCCTCGTCGCCTGCCTCTTCACCGCGTCCTGCGTGGCCGAGCTGGCACGACAGTTGCCCACCGCGGGCTCGGTGGCCACGTACGCGGCCCAGGGGCTGCACCCGGCTGTGGGGTTTCTCGTCGGCTGGGGCTATGTGTTCGTCGAGGCGCTGGTGCCACCGCTGCTGCTCCTGCAACTCGGGTTCACCACGGCGGGCACACTGCACCAGGAGTGGTCCTCCTACCCGGACGACCTGTGGTGGCCGTGGTCGCTCGCGGGCGCTGCGATCATCGCGGTCGCCGGATACTTCGGAGTGCGCGCCTCGGCTCGCTTCGGCACCGTCCTCGGCGTCTTCGAGGTGCTGGTCTTCCTTGTCTTCGCGGTATGGCTGATCGCCAAGGCCGGAGGGGACAACACGCTGTCGGTGTTCGGGACCTCTCACACGGCCAAGGGATACGAAGGCGTCAGCGGCGTGTTCGCGGGATCGGTCTACACGGTGCTGGCCTTCGCCGGATTCGAGGCGGCGGCACCGCTCGCCGAGGAGACGAAGGATCCCCGCCGGACCATGCACCGCGCGGTCCTCGGCGCGGCACTGGGGATCGGTCTCTTCTACGTTCTCACCACGTACGCCATGTCGGTGCACTTCGGCCCCGACCGCTTCGGGGGCTTCGGAGCCTCCGGCGCGGCGTCCTGGGAAGGCGTGGCCCGCGCTTCCTTCGGACTGTTCTGGGTGCTGGTGTTCCTCGCGGTGGTCAACTCCACGATCGCCAACGCCAACGCCTGCGCGACGGTCTCCACCCGCACGGCCTTCGCCCTGGCCCGGATCAAGGTGTTCCCACGGCTCTTCGCACACCTGCATCCGAGGCACCGCTCCCCCGTCGCCGGCGTCGCCGCGCAGTGCGCCGTGGCGGTCGCGGCTGTGCTGGGCCTCGGTCTGTACTACAACCCCGTCACGGCGTTCCTGCTGCTCGCGACGGTGATCGTCACGGTCGTCATCGGCGTGTACATCGTGGTGAACCTCGCCTGTGCGGGCTATTTCCTGCGCCGCAGACGCGGGTTGTTCAAACCGGTGCGGCATCTGCTCTTCCCTCTGCTGGGCATCGTCGCCTTCGTCCCCGCGCTGCTGACGGCCGCTGGCCTGCCCGTCTTCGACTTCGTTTCCGAACTCACCACGCCCGTTTCGTACGCGGGACCGGTTGTCGGAGTCTGGATGGCGGCCGGAGTCGTGGTATTGATCGTCCTGTCGCGCCGCCACCCCGGGCGCATAGCCGAGACCGCCCGGGTCCACCTCGACGAGACCTCGTCCCCCGAGCCCCCCGACCTTCGGCAGAGCGGAGCCGTGCAGCCATGAGTGACCCCCGCATCCTGACCGTGCGCCCCGAACCGGGAGAGTACGCCTGGACGTTCGGCGGCGCGCCGCCCGTGGCACGCATCGCGCCGGGCACCGTCCTCGATCTGTACACGGAGGACTGCTTCGCCGGGCGGGTGCGCTCGGAGAAGGACCTGGTGTCCGAGGTGTGCGAGTTCCCGTTCCTCAATCCGCAGACCGGTCCCTTCCACGTGGAGGGCGCGGAGCCGGGCGACACCGTGGCGGTGCACTTCGTGTCGATCGAGCCTGCCCGCGACTGGGCGGCCTCGACGACGGTCCCGCTGTTCGGCGCGCTCACCTCCACACACACCACGGCCACGCTGCAGCCTCCGCTGCCGGAGACCGTGTGGATCTGGCAGCTCGACCGGGAGCGGCGCACCGCCCTGTTCAGCGCCCGGGACAGCGACATCCGGATCGAGTTGCCCATGGACCCGATGCACGGCACTGTCGGAGTGGCGCCCGCGAACCTCGAAGTGCGCTCCGCACTGGTGCCCGACGCGCACGGCGGGAACATGGACACTCCGGAGATGCGGGCCGGCGTCACCTGCTTCCTCGGGGTGAACGTCGAGGGCGCCCTGTTGAGCCTCGGTGACGGGCATGCGCGGCAGGGCGAGGGCGAGACGTGCGGTGTGGCCGTCGAGTGCGCGATGAACACGGTGGTGATCGTGGAGTTGCTCAAGGCAGTCGCCACCCCTTGGCCGCGTATCGAGTCCGACACGCACATCATCTCGACCGGCTCGGCACGCCCACTGGAGGACGCGTTCCGCATATCGCAGCTCGACCTGGTGCAGTGGCTGGTGCGCGACTACGGGTTCAGCGAGCTGGACGCCTACCAGTTCGCGACCCAGGCGGTCGAATCGCCGCTCGCCAACGTCTGCGACACCAACTACACGTGCGTCGCCAAGATCCGCAAGGAGTGGCTGCCCGCGCGCGAGACACACCGCGGCCTGCACGCGCGACTGCGTGACACCGCCGCGGTGCTGCGCCGCTGAGAGCGGCTGCCCCTCGTCCCCCAACACCGAAAGGCAACTCCCCCATGGAACGGGCCAGTTCGTTCCCGAGCCGACGACGCCTGCTCAAGGGCGGCGCCGCCCTCGCCGCCCTCCCTTACGCGTTATTGCCCGGTACAGAGGCGAAGGCGGAGACGGCGGCCGTCGACTATCCGCTCGCCGAATGGGCACCGGCGAGCACCTCCAACTACACGGCGTCCAGTCGGCCGACGGCCTATCCGCTCGACTACGTGGTCATTCACGTCACGCAGGAGACCTATTCCAAGACCGTGGCCATCTTCCAGAACCCCGAGAAGAAGGTTTCCGCGCACTACCTCGTGCGATCGGCGGACGGGCATGTCGCCCAGTGTGTCAGGGAGCGCGACATCGCCTGGCACGCGGGGAACTGGGACTACAACACCCGCAGCATCGGCATCGAACACGAGGGCTGGGTGGACCGGCCCGCCTATTTCACCAACGCGCTCTATGAGGAATCGGCCAAGCTGACCGCCGCGATCTGCGCGAAGCACGGCATCCCCAAGGACCGGGCTCACATCATCGGCCACTACGAGGTGCCGGGCACCGACCACACGGATCCGGGGCCGAACTGGGACTGGACGCGGTACATAAGGCTCGTCAACTTCGCCTGACGGAGCGCCCGCCGCGGCTCCCCGACGACCCACGCCGATGTGAGCTCCACGTGAGGAGCTCCGTCACGGTGCTTGTCCGCGCCCGCACCGGGAGTGACGATGGTCCCAGTCGCATCGCCTACCGGGAGGCCGAGTTGACCGAACCGTGGGTGGCCCTCGAACCAGGAGCCGACCCCGTCGAGCGGGTGCGGATACTGCGCCGCGCGCACGAGGCGTTCACCGAGGCGGGCACGGTGCCGCGGCCGGTGCGCTCCGTAGTGGCCGATTCATGGCGGCGGTCGGCACGGGCCGGTGTCGCACCGGACGGCACGGCACGGGTGGAGCTCACGGACGGCGACCTGGGCTCCTACCGGGCGGAGCATCCGCTGGCCCGGGTGATGCCGCTCTTCCGGGAGCTCATGGGGACGTTCGCGACGGACGGCGAACACCTTCTCGCGGTGTGCGACGCGCAAGGTCGGCTGTTGTGGGTGGAGGGACATCCGGCGACGCGGCGGCAGGCGGGGCGGATGAACTTCGTACCGGGCGCGCGGTGGTCGGAGGCCTCGGTCGGCACCAACGCGCCGGGAACGGCGGTCGCCGTGGACCGACCGGTGCAGGTGTTCGCGGCCGAGCACTTCATCCGCCGGGTCCAGCCCTGGACGTGCGCTGCGGCGCCGGTGCACGATCCGCGCACGGGACGGGTGCTCGGCGCGGTGGACATCACGGGTGGGGACGGGCTCGCGCATCCGCACAGTCTCGGTTTCGTGCAGGCGGTTGCGCGGGCCGCCGAGTCCCAGTTGGCACTGCTCGCACCGGTGGAATCGGCAGCGGACACGCTCGAGCTGACCGCGCTCGGCCGCGACGAGGCCCAACTGGTCGCGGGCGGCCGGAAGGTCAGGCTCAGCCGCAGACACAGCGAGATCCTGGTGCTGCTGGCAAGACACCCGGAGGGGCTGTCGGGCGACGAGTTGCTGTGCGCGCTGTACGAGGACGAGTCGGTGACGCCGGTGACCCTGCGCGCCGAGCTGACCCGACTGCGCCGGGTGCTCGGCCCCGGCCTGCTGGGCTCGCGGCCCTACCGGCTCATGGCGCCGGTCGAGTCCGACGTTGCGGTCGTCGAACGGCGGCTCGGTACGGGCGCGGTCACCGCGGCCGCGGCGGCGTACGCCGGTCCGCTGTTGCCGGGTTCGGAGGCCCCGGCCGTGGTGCGGTTGCGGCGCCGCCTCGCCGACGGGCTGCGTACGGCGCTCATCGCCCGTCGCGACCCCGACCTGTTGGCGGACTGGGCGCGCGCGCCGTGGGGCGAGGACGATCTCGACGTATGGCGGGCGCTGGCCGCCGTACGCCCGACGGCGACGGTGTGGGCCCGGCTGGAGGGGCTGGAGCGCGAACAGGCCGCGCCACCGGGCCGACTGCACCCCGCGGCGTTCGCGGCGCGGCGTCGGCCGGCCATCGGGCAGGGCTGACCTGCCGCGTCCGCAACGTCTTTGCAACGTCCGCGCTCCTAGCCTCGCGGCGAGAGCTGTCCAACGGCGGGCAGCGCTTCTCCGGGAGGCAGACCAGCATGACCCGTTACGCGGCGCCCGGCACCGAGGGCGCGATCGTCTCCTACCAGGCGCGTTACGACCACTTCATCGGCGGCGAGTACGTGCCGCCGGCTCGTGGGCAGTACTTCGAGAACCCGAGCCCGGTGAACGGGCAGCCGTTCACGGAGATCGCGCGGGGCACCGCTGAGGACGTGGAGCGCGCGCTGGACGCGGCGCACGCGGCCGCACCCGGCTGGGGCCGCACCTCCGTCACCGCGCGCGGCGACATCCTGCTGAAGATCGCCGACCGGATGGAGGCGAACCTGGAGAAGCTGGCGGTCGCCGAGAGCTGGGAGAACGGCAAGCCGGTGCGCGAGACCCTGGCCGCCGACATCCCGCTGGCCATCGACCACTTCCGCTACTTCGCGGGGGCGATCCGCGCCCAGGAGGGTTCGCTCGGCGAGGTCGACGACGACACCGTCGCCTACCACTTCCACGAGCCGCTCGGGGTCGTCGCGCAGATCATTCCCTGGAACTTCCCGATCCTGATGGCGGTCTGGAAGCTTGCCCCGGCGCTGGCGGCGGGCAACGCGGTCGTCATCAAGCCCGCCGAGCAGACCCCGGCGTCCATTCACTACTGGATGAGCCTGATCGCGGACCTGCTGCCGCCGGGCGTCGTCAACATCGTCAACGGCTTCGGCGTGGAGGCGGGCAAGCCGCTCGCGTCCAGTCCGCGGGTGGCGAAGGTGGCGTTCACGGGTGAGACCACGACCGGGCGGCTGATCATGCAGTACGCCTCGGAGAACATCAAGCCGGTCACACTGGAGCTCGGCGGCAAGTCACCGAACATCTTCTTCGATGACGTCTGGGCGCAGAACGACGACTTCAGGGACAAGGCGCTCGAGGGCTTCACGATGTTCGCCCTCAACCAGGGCGAGGTCTGTACCTGCCCGTCACGGGCTCTCGTGCAGCGCGGTCACTACGGCGAGTTCATGGAAGCCGCCGTCGCCCGCACCGAGCTGATCAAGCCGGGCCACCCGCTCGACACCGACACGATGATCGGCGCGCAGGCCTCCAACGACCAGTTGGAAAAGATCCTCTCCTACCTGGACATCGGTCGGCAGGAGGGCGCCAGGATCCTCACCGGTGGTGAACGTGTCGAGCACTACGGGGAGTTGAAGGGCGGCTACTACGTCCAGCCGACGATCTTCGAGGGTGACAACCGGATGCGGATCTTCCAGGAGGAGATCTTCGGCCCGGTCGTCTCGGTCACGTCGTTCGACGACTTCGACGACGCCATCAAGACCGCCAACGACACGCTGTACGGCCTCGGGGCCGGCGTATGGACGCGCGACATCAACACCGCGTACCGCGCGGGCCGTGCGATCCAGGCGGGTCGGGTGTGGACGAACTGCTACCACGCCTACCCCGCGCACGCGGCGTTCGGCGGCTACAAGCAGTCCGGCATCGGCCGCGAGACGCACAAGATGATGCTGGAGCACTACCAGCAGACCAAGAATCTTCTGGTGTCGTACTCGCCGAAGAAGCTGGGCTTCTTCTAGGCGCACGAAAAAAGGCGCCTGACCTGGTCTTTCACCCGTCAGGCGCCTTTCCCTCAGCTTGCTCTCGGCCGAGCCCGGCTTGCGTGCTAACTCCCAGTTCCTCCCACACCTGTACCGCTCCTGACCAGTACTTCCGGACCAGTCACGGACCAAACCCACGCTTCAGCCCTCGGTTGCTTCGCCTTGGCTGACACGCCCCCACTCCTGCATCGACTGCTCGATGAGGCGGTTCGCCTGTTCTCGAACGCCGTCGAGGAACTTGGCGTAGTGACGGAAGAGAACCTCGATGCTTTGGCCGGCGCGGCGGGCGCATTCGGCCGGGTCCACTCCGGAGTAGAGCCAGAACGAGATCCCCGCGTGCCGGAGATCGTAAGGTCGCTTAGCCAGGCCAGAGGTGCGCTCCGGGCGAGTCAGGGCGTGTTCCCGGGCCCGCGCCCACGTCTTGCCGTATGCGGCAGCGTCGACGTAGTTGCCAGCCTCGTTCCGGAAGAGTCGGCCATCAGGTGCCACGTCGAAGCGTTCCACGTGGGCACGCAGCATGCGTACGAACTGCGGTGGGATGGGCACAGGCCGCGTCGCGCTTGCCGCGCGGCGCTTGAGCGAGTGCACCTCGTGCACCTCACCGTCGTCAGTCCACTCCTTGCCGGACGTGACGACCCCGCCCGAAAGGTTGAGCATTCCCCATCCGGTCTTCGGCAAGTGGCATTGCTCGATCCGGAGATGGATGACCTCAGCGGGCCGCATGGCCGCGAAGTACATGCAGCCGAAGAACGCCTCAAGATGACGCCCCCGCCCCGACTGGCCGGCAACAGCCTCGAGTAGCCGAAGCACCTGGGCCGGATTCGGAACGGCAGCCGGATCCACCTCCTCATTGACCGCCGGCGCATTCCACCGGAGCCCGTTGAGGGGGTTCTCCGCGAAGTACCTCTTCTCCACCGCAGTGTTGAGAGTTTCGTTGAACGCAGCCCTCTTGCGTCGGGCTGTCTTGGCCGCAGCCGCCTTGCCGTCCAGCTTGCGGCACATAGCATCGAGGGACCTGCGCAGAACATCCGCATCCGCAAGGGCGCTGACAGGCAGAGAGTTCCGCTTCATCCAGTCCAGCGCGTGGAGCCACTCCTCGTCGGGTTCGCGCTGCCAGGCGTTCTTGTTGAATGCCCAGGAGTACAGGGCACGCCTCAGTACCCGCGGATCGGAATACGTTGCGCCGGGGTGCACCAGGGCGGGCGTGATGGTAGCGAAGGCATCGGCCAGGGTGCGGCGGGTGTTCCCTGGCGTACGCTCCCATCTTTGCTCGATGTATTCGTGCGCCAGGTCGTACCACGTAGTCCGCTGCTTGATGGCCCGCAACTCAGATGCGGGCAGACCGGTGTGCTCATCAAAAGGCTCACCCTCGCGCGCCGCTGTCATCAGCTTCGCGCGCCGGCTATCAGCAAGCGCGAATGTGATGAAGGACGCGGACTTCTCGCGCCCGTTGACCGTCCACCGGATCTGGAAAGGCTTGCGCCGATCAGAACGCTCGCGTATGTCCCAGAAGCGGACGTATAACTCATCGCCATCCAGGCGTATCCCTTTCACACGCCTCCCACCACGCATCCAGATCGGCGCGGCGGCAGCGCAGTTCACCATTCGGTAGCTTGATCATTCGGGGTGCCTGACCGCGAGCGCGTAGGCGGTAGAAGGCCGATGCGCTCATGCGGATTTCCGCTAGGACTTCGGCAAGCTTGAGCGCAGGTGGGCGAGCCATTGATGTCTTCCTCGGGCATTCCGGATTTGTCGGCCACCCAAGCGGCAGCGCGACTTGTACCCACTCCGCCACAGCTGATGGGCAGGCGCTGTCAGTTACAGGGGCTGCAGGGCGCCGACATGAAGGGCCATAGTGTCCGAACGGCTCCACCGCCAAGCACAGCCGCTGCGAACACCCTCAATGGTCTTCATGATCGCCGGTTTGGCCAACCGGCGATCGTGGTCTATGTTGTGCGCCCCCACAGGGAAATTCACGGACGATCGCTAGCGGACGAAACTCAGGGACCAGCCGGTGCGATCGGACAACGGGGTCGCGCCGTCCGTCACGAGCACCCGGAGCCCGCCGTCGATTAGCCAGTCCAAATCGTGCGCAACGATGCACTCGGGAGCGCCGACGGCTCGGGCTATGTACCAGGGTGGGGCTCCAGGCGTGTCGCGATGCGCGCGAGGACCACTCGGTCCCGGCGATAGCTACGTTGCAGCAAGTCCTCGCCGACCAACCCGGTCGCACAGACGCAAAGAAACAGCGCCGTGGATGAGCGTCGTAATCCTCTCGCTCCGATGTGGTCCATACGTTCAGGGCATCAAGTGCCAAGCGGATGGCGGCGTTGAATCGGACGGATCGGAGAGCGGCATTCGACAGGGGGTACTCCTTGGGTCGGGCCTCTGCGATGAGGCCGAGCAGCACGAGGCACCGGCCTCCGGCATGGCCGACCTGCAGGTCGGCCCGGAATCCTGAATCCCATCACTGACCTGGTGTTTTTCGGGGACGTTGTACGTTGACATAGTCCCAGAGAAGGTTCCAGTCCTTCGGGGCTATTTCTCGTCTGCCGTGGGCGAATGCCGGGCCGAGGGAAGTCCAACCGGAAAACGTCAGGGGCTTTCCGTCGGAGAAGAGCGGCAGGGCATGCTCCGCCTTCGCCTGGCTCGGGCGCACCGTGAAACCGGTGCGCCCGGCGCCGGCGGCCAGCCCGGACGAGAAGCCGACAGCCTCCGAGAAAGAGGCGGCGCGGAAGTCGCTGGCTGTACTGCGGACAGACCTGCGGGTGGCGCAGATCGCTGGGAATCGGGGCCCGGAGTGAAACGGAAGGGCTACAACGCCTGAGTGTCGCGGCGTTCGCGAGGGCTACATGATCCCTTTCCAGTGCCAGGGTCACTGCTCTGCACGGCCACGCAGGCAGTCGACACGGTACTGAGCCTCTGCCTGCGAGTCAGGTCGCATGGACGCGTGCTGGGCTGTGTAGGTCGTCATGCGTAACTCGCGAGCCCCAGCGAGAAGCTCGTATCCCTCCCACTCGGTGACGTCCGTTCCGTACGGACTCTGCTGCGCATTTCGCTGGGGCGTGCGGGGTGACCCTGTCGGGGCCGGCAGCTGCGAGGTGACGTGGGGGCGTCAGGTCTCCCGGTGCTCGCTCAGAACAGTGCTGGGCCCTCGCCGCTGGTGTCCACGATGACTGGCCGGAACTGGGCAGGGAGGCCGTCCAGGCGGTCAGGACCGGCCGCGGCGGCCACGGCAGGGGCCGTCTCGGCCAGCCAGGTGCGAAACCGCTCGGCGGCTTCGCGGTAGGGGACTCGCGCCAGGACACGGTGCTCGCCGGAGGGACAGGAGTCGACGGCGACGGTGAGCAGGCAGGAACGGGGCGCGTTGTGACTGCCTGTCCAGGACAGGCGCAGCGCACCACAGGGCTTGCGTCCGCGGGAGCCGCGGGGGTCGCGGTGGGTCGGGCGCAGTGATCGGCAGGCTATGTGGGCGGTCCATGCGGCGAGGTGCGGCAGGGGCAGGGTGGTGCGTGCGCGGCAGCCGGGGCAGCGGTGCCAGTGGCGGAGCCAGTCGTCGGTGTCGGTGTGGAAGAGGCGTGTGTAGCGGTTCGCCACGCGGATGTCGTTGCTGTACAGGTGGTCGGGGCGTTCCAGTGTGTTGCAGGACTGGCAGAGGGGCCGTTAACCGAACTAACTCATGAGTTCTTGCAGGTCAGATGGCCTCTCCGCTAGCTTCTCGGGATGCTTCAAGGTGATGTCCCCGAGCGGAACTTGGCAGAGTTCGGCCTGCCCGAGATAGGCCGGCTGCAGGAGTCTGGTGATCAGTGGGCGCCGTACCAGTTACTCGACCAGGATGGCGTTGTCGTCGACCCCGTCCGCGTCTTCTTCGCAGAGCTGCAGGCAGAGAACAAACCGGCTTCCACGGTCCGCTCGACGACATGGACCTGCTGCGCTGGTGGCGGTTCCTGTGGGCTCTCGACATCGAGTGGAACCGGGCAACCCGTGCGGATGCGCGGGACTTCATTCGGTGGATGCAGATCGCGAACAAGTCGCAGCGCCTGCGCTGGAGACACCGGAGGGCGGGCCACTCCGAGGAGACGGCGCCGAAGCTACGGATGACGCGGAAGAAGATCCCCGGTACGCCGAACGCCATCACGGGCAAGGTCTCACCCGGCCCGCAGTACGCCGTGAGGACGCGCGCACACTGCGAAACCGTGCTCCGCACGTTCTACGACTTCCACCGGGACGAGGGCACCGGGCCGATCATCAACCCGTTTCCGCTCGACCGTTCGCATCGCGGCGGCCGCGCGAACGCCCACCACAAGCCTGACCGGCCCTTTAACCAAGAGCGGACAGGCCGCTACCGGCCGACCATCCCGAAACGTGCGCCCCGGCGCATCCCAGACGAGATGTTCAACGCGCTGTTCGCCGCCCTCCGGCACAATCGAGATCGCGCTCTACTGGCCTTCTGGGTTTCCAACGGTGCCCGCGCCGAAGAACTGCTCACCAGCCGGCAGCGCGATGCGCTACCCGGTCAGCAGTTGGTCGGCGTGATCCGAAAGGGAACCCGCGCCTACCAGCAGCTTCCTTGCTCAACCGACGCCTTCGTCTGGCTGCGCCTCTACCAGGAGGAGACACGGCGAGACGGCATCCCGCGGGGCAAGTCCCTGCCGTTGTGGTGGACGCTGAGGCGGCCCTGGCGTCCCCTGAACTACGACGCGGCGCGGGCGATGTTCAACCGGGCCAACGATCTCCTCGGGGCGAACTGGACGCTCCACGATCTACGCCACACCGCGTCCTACCGATTCGCCCGCGACCCCAACATGCCTCTGACCGACGTCCAATGGGTCCTCGGTCATGCACATTTGACGACCACACAGCTCTACCTGCCGTCCAGCCAGGACGAGGTAATCGAACGCGTCCGTGCTCATCACGCACGCCGGGCAGAGCAGCGTGACCGGCCGCCCGCGCCACCGGCCCCCGGCTACAACTCCGACTCGCTGAAGACTCTCTTTGGGAGCTCATGGTGACGAACACTGAGACCTTGGACGCTCCGGCTGCCATCCGAGATGCTCAGCCACTCGTCGGCGAGGCTCTCCGGGCCGCCAAGAAGCGTTTCCCGCCGCGGCCTTATGAGGACGCCTGGCCTGCCACCAGCCAGTCCTACGAGGAGGTCGTGGCCCGGCTGAACCGGCCTCCGCTTCGGGCCGCGAGCGAGTCCACCCACTTCTACCGGCGCCGGGGGGCAACGCTCATTCTCCGCTGGCTCCTGGACCAGCCGGGCACCACCTGGCAACAACGGTGGAACGCGACTCCCGCCGCAAGCTCGACCGGGGCAAAGTGGAACAAGCTCAACGCCAGCTGGGTCGGCTACGACGCGGCGAATGCGAACGGCATCCTGAACACCGGCCTGTTCGCCCTGGTCTGCGCCGATGTGCTCCGGCCATCGCTCCACTGGCAGCTCACCCGGACCTCGACCAACCTGCGTGCCATCATCTGCCAGTACCGTGACCCTGAGGGATTTGCCCGCCTTCAGGAGTTGGTGGGCCCAGACGCGTGGTCCTCTCACCTCGGCATCCTCGCCAAGAACGTGCTGGTCAAGCTGGTCATCGCCAAGGGCGGCGGCTTGGCCGACATCAATGTCGGAGACGCCATTGAGTACATGGAGGCGCATCGAGCTCAGCGGGCCACGTCGGGCGGTCAAAGCCTGTTCTATTCCTGGCTGAAGGAACTGGGGCACCTGCCGTCCGACGCGCCCGTGTCGCTGAGGCTCCTGCACCGAACGTCCGGCCAGGTCTCGGTCGAGCAGCTCGTCGACCGCTACCGGCCGCAGTCCAAGCCGATCCGGGACCTGCGGGTCGAGTACCTCAAGGAACGCCAGCCCACCATGGACTACACGTCCTTGGAGGACGCGTCACGGACGCTCGTGAGGAACTTCTGGCTGCAGATTGAGCGCATCCAGCCCGGCATTGACACACTTCGGCTGCCGTCCGAAGTCGTGAGCGCATGGAAGCATGTCAGCCGGACGAAAGTCACGCGCCGCCGGCTGCCCGATGGCACGGTCCATGAGGCAGTGACGGAGCGTGCCAACTACGGCAGCCTCATGATCGGAGTTCGAGCCCTGTACCTCGATCTGGCTCACTGGGCCGTCGAGGAACCAGAACGCTGGGGCCCGTGGGTTGCTTCCTGCCCGGTCAGCGCCGCCGATGCGAGTACCTCCAAGCACCAGAAGCGCCGCAAGGCCAAGATGGACCAGCGCACCCGTGAACGACTGCCCGCGCTGTCCACCGTTGTCCGCGCCGCCAGGGCGAACTGGACGGAGGCCCGGGAGGGGATGGACGCCCTGCAGGCCGCCCCACTCGGTGGCCAGTTCACGTTCAGGGGCAGAACCTACACGCGCCAGAAGAAGGACTCGTCGACTCCGTTCCGGGCCTACGACGAGTCCGGCCGACGCGTCCATCTGGGGCTGCTCGAGGAACGGGCGTTCTGGGCCTGGGCCACGATCGAATTCCTGCAGCACACCGGCGTCCGGATCGAGGAGATGCTGGAGGCCAGCCATCATGCCCTGATCCAGTACAAGCTGCCCACCAGCGGTGAAGTAGTACCTCTGCTCCAGGTCGCTCCCTCGAAAACCGACGAGGAACGCCTTCTCCTCGTCAGCCCAGAACTGGCCGACGTCCTCAGCACGATCATCGCCCGCGTCCGTGACCCTCGAACAGGCGCGATCCCGATGCTGCCCAACTACGACGTCGCGGAGAAGATCTGGAACCCGCCGATGCCGCTGCTGTTCCAGTGGACATACGGAGGCCAGCACACACCGGTGTCCCGCCAACTGATCCGCAACGGTCTCAACGAGGTCCTGGAACGAACCGGGCTCACCGACTCCGCGGGCCAGCCCCTCGACTTCGCTCCGCACGACTTCCGAAGGATCTTCATCACCGACGCGATCCGCAGTGGCCTGCCGCCCCACATCACGCAGGTCCTCGCAGGTCACTCCGACATCAACACCACGATGGGCTACAACGCCATCTACCCGGCGGACGCCATCGAAGCCCACCGCGCGTTCATCGCCCGCCGTCGATCGCTTCGTCCCAGCGAGGAATACCGGACCCCGACGAACGAGGAGTGGGACGCCTTCCTCGCTCACTTCGAGAAGCGCAAGCTCTCTCTGGGAACCTGCGCTCGGGCCTTCGGAACGTCGTGCATCCACGAGCACGCTTGCGTCCGATGTTCGCTCCTCCGGTCCGAGCCGTCCCAGCGAGACCGTCTGACCGAGATCCGCGACAACCTGCTCGACCGGATCGCCGAAGCTCAGCGGGAGGGCTGGCTCGGAGAGGTCGAGGGTCTGGAGATCAGCCTGGCCGGCGCCGAGGACAAGTCGACCCAGCTCGATGCCGCTCTCAAGCCCTCAGTCATCCACCTGGGCCTGCCCACCTTCGGCGAGATCGCCGCACGGACCACCTGATCGGCTCCGCCACGCGACTGGCGGAGCCGCTCAAGGTTGACGACGCGCGAGGATGATCCCTCCCAGCTTGCTCTCGGCAGAGGTGAGAGTCTTGTGCGTCTCGACGGCGAAGCCAGCTTCGTTCAGCCACTCAATCGTCTGGTCATGCTGCCGGCGATGAACATAGACCTTCATCGGGTGCCCGCCATAGCCCTCAGTCTTCAACCGCGACTCATCGCCGACATGGAAGCTGAGCAGCAACGGCCCACCGGGCCGAAGTACTCGACGGAAATGCGCAAGAACCGAGCTGATCTCGTCGTCAGGAATGTGGATCAGTGAGTACCAGGCGACCAGGCCAGTCACGGAGGCGTCGGCCAAGGCGAGGTCCGTCATGGAACCGAGATCGAACCGCACACCGGGGTGTTCACGACGGGCCACATCGATCATTCCAGGTGACAGATCGATGCCGAACGCGTCCAGGCCAAGGTTCCGCAGGTGGCCTGTGATCCTGCCTGTCCCACACCCCACGTCCGCGACCAGCCCGCCGCCTTGGGCACGCACCAGGTCGGCAAACAGGGCCAAGACCGCGCGTTCCGCGGGTGTTTCGTCCAAGAGGTGACGTGTCAGCTCTGCGTAGCTTGCAGCTACGGTGTCATAAGACGTCCGCGTATCCGCCAACCAGTCATCTGCGTTCAGTCCCATTTCCACCGACCGCAGGCTACACAAGTCATCAAGCGGCGTGACGGCTTACTGAGATTTGATGCGTGGTGTCGCTGGGTCGACGTCTTGAACTGCGAAGACGAGGGTTCGCCGCGCGGCATCATGCGAAGATCACCAGTAACGGGCTCTCCCGCAATTGGTCGTGAGGCGTGTTGGCCTGGCTCCTGAGGCAAGGGCCCGCTTCGCGGAGCTGCGCTAGTAGTAGCCCTTCGTGCCGTCGAGTAGCTCCCGGACGATGTCCGCGTGCCCCGCGTGTCGCCCCGTCTCCTCGACGAGGTGGATCAGCACCCAGCGGAGGTTGGCGCTGCCGTCGCGGAAGTCGGGGTGGCGGCCGGCGTCGTCCAGGTCGGCCGCGGCAACGATCTCGTTGCTGCGGGCGCACTGAGCCTCGTACTCCGCTAGGAGCTCTGCGAGGGGGCGGCCGTCGGTGTGCCAGTCGGCGTGCTCGCGTGACTCGTCGAATGCGGGGTTCTGCTTCTTGTCGCCGCCGAGGAACAGCACTTCCAGCCAAATGTGCTCGGTCCAGCGCATGTGGGAGATGAGACCGGCCATCGTCATCGCCGGTGAGGTCGGGATGACCGGGCGGCGCGCGTCCTCGTCGCTCAGCCCTTCGCATTTCCAGCGCAGGATCTGCCGCTGCAGGTCCAGCCAGCCGATGAGCGCGGTGCGTTCGTCCGCTTGGCGCGGGGGGCGTTCCAGGTCCGATGTCATGCCGGCGGACGCTACCAGGGCGGTCGGGAGGGGACGCCTGGGGTACGGGCTCTTCCGCGATTTGCGATCTTGGTCGCGGTTGGGGACATCGGGGTGTTACTGGTGATCTTCGAGTGATGCCGCGGGGCGGGCCCTCCTCTTCACCGTTCAAGGCGTCGACCCGGCGACATCACGCATCAAACCTCAGTAGTTCGGAGAAGGGGGCGCGGACGTAGCCGTGTTCGTGGCAGTGGTCGAGGACTGTGGCGGGCGCAGTGCGGCAGACAGCGCACGCCCACCCAGCCACCCTGCGGGAGGTACCGGGCTTCCTGCTGAGCACCGAGTACAGCTGGCCTTCCAGCTCTTTGTTGTACGGGCGCAGTGAGGCGGTGGGGCCCTCGGGGCTCGTCGTCTGCCGACCGCCGGCCTCTCGAGCCTGCCGGGGGTAGGAGGGCGGCTCGGTGACGGCTGCGCCTGCCTGGCGGGTCCGCGCGGCTTGCACCCACTGCGTTTCGGTGTGCTCGGCGGCATCCAGCAGCCTGACCACAGCGCGCGGCAGCCACCACGTGCGCTGCGTCCCGTCGCGGGTCTGCTCCACGAGTATCTGTCGCCAGTCGATCCCCGCCAGATGGTACGGCCGGCCGACTTCACGCCGTCATGTCGCTGATGCCGCTCGTCAACCTCTCCCGGTTGCAGACTCGCGCCGGCCACGGCGAACTCGCCTACGGCTTGTTGTACTGCCTCAACGACGCTGCCCGACACCGGAACAAGACTGACATCGACGGCCGCACCGTCGACCTGTCTGCTCTGACCGGCACGGACGAGGACCACCGCACGGTGTGCCAGGAGCTGTACGTCACCCTGCTCGTGGACGGCGCCCGCGCCCTCGCCCAGATCGGGCGGTGGACCGAGGCCGCCGACGCCATGGCCCAGCACCGCGGCATCGGCAACCGGCTCCTCGACGGCCGCCAGATCAAGATCATGGCCCTGATGGAGCAGGGCCTGGACCAGCAGGCCCGCGACCTGATCGACACCACCCAGCCCGCCGAGCCTTGGGACAGAGCCATCGCCCTCCTCCTGCACGCCCACTGCCGACCCGCAGACGCCCCCGTCCCTGAACCCGACCTCGACCGCACCCTTGGTGCAGCCGTCCAACTCCTTGCCCACCCCGATCCGCCGACCGCCGCCTTCCAGACCCGGACGGGCCTGTCAGCCCTGGAACTGGACCGCACCGGACGCCATGCCGCCCGCGTACTCGACTCCCTCGTCAGCGTCGCCCGACTCGACGCCTACGCCGCACGAGACGCACTGCACCACCCCGTCGCCGCGTCCACCCTGGACGACCGGGCGACAGACGCGCTCAACGCGGTGATCGCCACGGCCGGACTGGGATCCGGCGTCCTGTCCGCCCACCACCAGGAGGCTCTGACGGGCGCGGTCGGCCACGCCGAGACAGAACTGGAAAGGCTCCTGCAGGCCGAACCAGATCCCAGCTAAGAGGGGACGCCCCGGGATGCCCCGCCGTACTGCCCACGCTGTTTGGCGGTGTCGGCGTTTCGGCCATTTCCTGCCCGCAGCCGATCCAAGCCAGACCAGGGATCCCGCGCCCGCGGGGTTCCCTGACGCAGGAAATAGCGGGCTCCCCAGCACGACCGAATGACGTGTGTTCGATATCGCAGCCGTGTCGTTAGACCTCACGACTCTGCCGCAGCGACCGTCCTAGGGGGAACGATGACCTCGGCCATTACACAGGACCAGCCGCCACAACCGCCCAAGGAAACCGCGCCGGACAACGAACCGCAGGAGGCCGGTGTTCGAGAAGAGGAATACCTCTACCGCGACGAGTCACGGCTCCAGGCCGGCTCCCTGCTGACCTCCCGCACCATGGCGCGGCGCCTTCCCTCACTCGTGCGGCGCTCGGTGCAGATGGCCTGGCGCGTGGACCGCGGCGCGACCATCGGCCTGCTGGTGTGCCAGATCGGGACCGGCGTCCTCGCGGCCCTCGGCCTCCTGGCCGTCACGGGCACGATCACCGCGCTGATCTCCTCGGGCGACATCACCGAGCGGCTGTGGGACGCCGCCCCGCAGCTGGCCGTGATCGCCGCCGCCGCCGGCCTGCGCGCCCTGCTGGGCATCATCGTCGTCTGGCTGACCGGCCGTCTGCGCCCGGTGCTCGGCCGGGCAGCGGAGCTGACGATGATCGAGGCCGCGCTCGGCGCGGAATTGGCCGCCAACAACAAGCCCGGCTACAACGACGCCTACGACATCGCCGACCGCGGCGCCCAGGTCACCCCCGACCTCGTCGAAGAAGCGCAGGACGTCCTCGCGGCCACCGCCACGCTCGCGGCCGGCGCCACCGTCCTGACCGTCCTGCACCCCCTGCTCCTTCCCCTGCTCTTCCTCGCCTGCCTGCCGCAGGCCGCCGCCTACGTCCGCTCCGCCCGCGTGCTCTACCTCGCCGCGCTGGAGACCTCCGGGCGGCGCCGGATGCTGGGCAAGCTGCGCTGGCACATGGCCTATCAGGAGTCCAGCGAGGAGATGCGCGCCTGCCTGGCCGGCCCCTTCCTGATCGGCCGGTACCGGCGGCTGGCCGCCTCGGTCAACGCGGCCGAACGAAAGGCCGCGAACACCGGTGCCTGGATGGGCCTGGCCGGAGCCGTGGCCGGCGGGATCGCCTCGACCGCGGTGTGGGCGGCGCTGCTGTGGCTCCTGGCCTCCGGGCGGATGAGTCTGGCGGCCGGCGGCGGCGCCGTCTTCGCTCTCCAGACCGCCACCGGCTCGGTGCGCGGCATCATCAACGGCGGGGCCCGCCTGGTGCGCACCGGCTGGTACGTGCAGGACTGGCAGAACTTCCTCGACAACGCCCACGGCCAGGCCATGACCGACTCCCGCGGCACCGCGCCCGTGGCCGTGCCCCCGGAGCGTTTCGAGGTCCGCGACGTCACCTACCGCTACGACGGCGCCCCGAAGGACAGCCTGAGCAACGTCTCCCTGCACGTGCGGCGCGGGGAGATCGTGGCGCTGGTCGGGGAGAACGGCTCCGGCAAGACAACCCTCTCGCGCCTGCTGTGCGGGCTGCTGCTGCCCACCGAGGGCGACGTGGCCTGGGACCACGCCTCCACCGCGGACCTGGACCCGTGGGGGTCGTGGGAGCACGTCGCGCTGGTGCCGCAGAAGTTCACGTACCTGCCGCTGACGATGCGTGACAACATCACGTTCGGGCAGGGCGACACCAGTGACGCGGCTCTGCTCGCCGCATGCGAGGCGTCCGGCGCTGCGGAGATGCTGCCGGGCCTCCGCTCCGGCCTGAATACCCTCCTGACCAGTGAGTGGTTCGGCGGGCAGCAGCTCTCCGGCGGGCAGTGGCAGCGCCTGGTCCTCACTCGCGCGTTCCACCGGCAGGCGGCGCTGCTGGTGATGGATGAACCCACGGCCGCCCTCGACGCCCGTGCGGAGCACCGGATCTTCGCCGGCCTGCGGGAACTGGCCAAGGACCGCGCCGTCCTGCTGATCACGCACCGGCTCACCAACGTGACTTCTCCGGGGGTCCAGGCTGTGGCGACGGCAGGATGCTCAGGTTTGATGCAGCTCAGCGCCGGTGTCCTTGAGCTTATCCATCGCAACAGGTGTGGTGTATCGCTGGATCGGGTGACGTCACGGCCGGCGGCTCCTACTGGTTCCGGCCTTGCCTCTCGGGGAAGGCGACCCGTCGGCGAGGAAGTCGGTGGCGAAGTCCTCGCGGAGACTCCGGTCTTCTCGCTACGCCGCGACGAGGCGCCTCACTCGTCGGGATCGGGCGCGATAGTCAAGACGCTGCTGCATCAACTGGCGTGGCGATTGGCGGGCGCCGTGGCAGGCGAGACCAGCGCGATCGCATGTGAGAGTGGCGCTAAAACAACCTCCGTTGCTGAAATACAACCTGCACACCTGATCGAGATCGGCAAAAACTTACCCAAGGCATAAGAGTTTAATTGAGGACTATTTCATCGAGTATGCGCTTGCCTTGTTGCCACGCGACAGTAAAGTATATATGACACTCATTGGGAAATAGGGGGCATATGGGCACCTTAAGAAGGTGCCGTTGTCCAAGTGCTGGCCATAGATAGGGTCATGACGGGTTGTGATTTGAGTGTGAAGATCACCGACTGGTGCAGGGAGAAAACTGCGCCGGAGAGGACTTCACATGCCATTTCTGTTTCACAGAGCCACGCGGCACAGACCCACGCGGCACAGAGCCGCAGGGTCCGAGCAGCCCTATCTACCGCTGTCCTCCCTGCATCGTCTGCGCCCGGTCGCTGCGGCGTTGACGTTGCTGATGGCCGTTGAGGCTGCCGTGGTCATCGAGTCGACGGGCCAGGCCGTGGCTCTGCCACGGGAAGTGCCCGCCAAGAGCGCGACGGCCTCAGGTAAGAAACCCAAGAAGCTCGGCCCCGCCACCGCCGCCTCGGAAGCCGCTGCGCGGTTGAAGGCCAAGATCCAGAACCGCCGCATCGAGGCCACCGACGCTCGCACGGAGACCTCGACCACTTACGTCAACCCGGACGGAACGGTCACGGAGAAGGCGTACGCCGGACCGATCCGCTTCAAGGACGACGACGGCTCCTGGCACAGCGTCGACCCGTCGCTGGAACAGGCCAGTGACGGGTCGATCAGGGCGAAGGGGCATCCCCACGGGCTGACTCTCGCCGGCAAGCATGCCGCACCGAAGGGCCTGAAGGCTGCCGGCGAGAAGAGTGCAGCGGCGCCGGTGCCGCTGGTCACGGTGGACGATCGTGCGGGTCGGCAACTTCAGCTCGGCTGGTACGGCGCACTGCCGGAGCCCACGATCGAGGGGGCCGATGACACGGTCGCCCGGTACAAGGATGCGCTGCCGGCCACCGACCTGCTGATCGAGTCCACGCGCACGGGCTATGAGCAGTTCCTGGAGCTGAAGAACCGTTCCGCCGTCGACGCCAACGGCCAGGTCGCCTACAGCCTGAAGGCCAAGGGGCTGACCGCGAAGGCCCACGCGGACGGGTCGGTCACCTTTACCGACGCCAAGGGCAAGACTGCGGGGGTTTTGCCGTCGCCGGTGATGTGGGACGCCCAAACGGACAAGAACTCCGGGGAGCACACCCATCAGGCGAAGGTGGGGGTGAAGGTCGTGCAGGTCGGCGACACCATCACCATCACGCTGACTCCGGACGCCGAATTCCTTGCTGATGAGAAGACGCAGTTCCCGGTCACCATCGACCCGTCGATCAATGTCGGCAGCAGCTTCGACACGTTCGTCGAGCAGGGTTACACCACCGACGAGTCGGCCGCGACGGAGCTGAAGATCGGCAACAACGGCTCCAGTCAAGTGGCCCGTTCGTTCCTGTCGTTCCCGATGAAGAACATCACCGGGAAGCAGATCACCGCGGCGAAGCTGAACCTGTACGAGTTCCACTCCTGGTCGTGCACGGCCAAGGGTTGGGACGTGTACAGCACGGGTGCGGCCAGCACCAGCACGCGTTGGACGAGCCAGCCGAGTTGGGGCACGAAGTACGCCACCAGCACGCTGACCAAGGGTTTCTCCAGCTCCTGCAACGACGGCTGGGTCAACGCGGACGTCACCTCGCTGGCCAAGGCATGGGCCGCCAACGGCAACGGCACCAACCACCTGGGGCTGCAAGCCTCGGACGAGACCGATCCGTATGGCTGGAAGCGGTTCAACTCGGGCAACGCCGCCTCCAACACGCCGTACCTGTCGGTGAGCTACAACTCCATCCCGGACGTTCCGACGCTGATATCCCCGGCGGACAAGGGCGCCACCAACGACACCACGCCGACTCTGTCGGCGAAGGCCCTGGACGGCGACGGCTCGCAGGTCACGCTGGACTACGAGGTCTGGGCCTCCAACGGCACCTCCGCGCTGCAGTCCGGCTCCAGCAGCAGCGTAGCCTCCGGCGCGACGGCCACCTGGACGCCGACGGCGCTGGCACAGGGCACCTACAAGTGGCGGGTGCGGTCCGGGGACGGCTCGGCGAACAGCGCCTGGTCGGCCTTCCGCACCCTCACGGTCGACACCACGGCCCCGGCGACGACAACGGCGTCCTCCACCGACTTCCCAGCCGGGCAGTGGTCGGGCACGCCGGACGCCAACGGCGACTTCACCGGCTCATTCACCTTCACCCCGCCGACCAGCGACGTGAAGGAAGTCCAGTGGAACCTGGACAGCGGCACCTGGCAGTCGGTGGCCACCACCGGCAGCGCAGTCGCCGCCAAGCCGGTCTTCCGCGCGGGCAAGCACACCGTGACCGCGCGCACCAAGGACGCGGCGGGCAACGTCTCCGCCTCCACGAGCTACACCTTCTACGCCGGTTCCGGCGCCGCCCTGCTCACCCCCCGTGACGGGGACCGTCCCGCCCGGCGTGCGGAGCTGACGGGCCAGGGCAAGACGAGTGACACCGGAGTGCGGTACCAGTACCGGCGCGGCGAGACCGACACCTGGCAGGACATCCCCGCACAGGACGTCCGCCGCAAGGCCGACGAATCGACCCTCACAGCCTGGCCGGCGACCGTCACCAGCGGCAACGCCGAGGCACTGACCTGGAATGTCACCGACACCCTCAGCGAAGACGGCCCGGTGGACGTCCGTGCGGTGTTCACCGACGGCACGACCACCGACGCCTCCCCGGCCACCCGGATCACGGTGGACCGCAACGCCGGCCAGGCGCCCAGCGAGAAGGTCGGTCCGGGCAGTGTGAACACGCTGACCGGTGACTACGGCCTGTCGGCCACGGACGCCTCGGTCTTCGACATGAGCGTCTCGCGGACGTTCTCCTCCCGGCGTCCGTCCAACGGCGCCCAGCAGGAGGGGCAGGCGGCGATCTTCGGGCCGCAGTGGACTGCTGGCACGACCGCGGAGATCTCCGACAGCGACTGGGCATACGTGCGCAAGACGTCGGCCACTTCCGTGGCGGTCGTGGACGTGGACGGCGACGAGACCGGCTTCACCGCGGCCAGCAGTGGCGGCTGGAAGCCGGAGACAGGGGCGGAGGACCTGACGCTGACCGGCTCGCTGACAGGCTCCTTCACGCTGAAGGATACCGAGGGCACCACGTCGGTGTTCAGCAAGGTCGACTCCACCGCCACCACCTGGCAGCTGGCCACCACCTTCCTGCCCACGGACAAGTCCACTACCACCGTGATCTCGGAGAAGACCACGGTGGACAGCAAGACGCTGGCCCGGCCCAAGTACGTGATCGCCCCGACCTCGGCCGTCGCGGCCGACACCTGTGCGGCCACGCCGTCGACCAAGGGCTGCCGGGTACTGGAGTACGTGTACGCGACCTCCACCACGGCCACGAGTTCGGCCTTCGGCGACTACACCGGGCAGGTCACGCAGATCCGCCTGTGGGCCACCGACCCCGGTGCCTCGGCCGCCACGGCCACGGTCGTCTCCCAGTACGCCTACGACACCCAGGGCCTCCTGCGTGAGCAGTGGGACCCACGCATCTCCCCGGCACTCAAGACGGCCTACGGCTACGACTCCGCCGGGCGGGTCACGACGCTGACCCCGCCGGGTGAACTGCCGTGGACGTTCGAGTACGGCAAGGCGGGCAGCAGTTCGGTGGCCGGCGACGGCATGCTGCTGTCGGCTTCCCGCCCGACCCTGACGGCGGGCACGAAGGACACGCAGGACGGCGGCAAGGCCACCACCTCGCTTGTCTACGACGTGCCGCTTTCCGGTGACAAGGCCCCCAACCAGGTCGCGCCCGGCGACGCCACGACGTGGGGCCAGACGGACGCTCCCACGGACGCCGCCGCCATCTTCCCCGCCGACCAGGTTCCCCTCTCCCACACCGGAAGCGATCTGGGCGCAGCCGACTACGACAAGGCGACCGTCACCTACACCGACGCCTCCGGACGCACGGTCAACACCGGCCTGCCCGGCCGGCACCTGACCACCAAGCAGTACGACCGGTTCGGCAACACGGTCTTCGAGCTGACCGCAACCAACCGCGAACTGGCGCTGGGCAACGCGGACTATCAGGTCAACACCCAGAGCCAGCTCGACATCCTCTCCGACTCACCGGCCGAACGGGCCCGACAGCTCGGCACCGTCTCGGTGTACTCGGCCGACGGCAAGCGGGAGCTGGAGGAATCCGGGCCGCTGCACCTGGTCACCCTCACCCACGCCCTGAGCGGCGATGCGGACAGCCCTGACCTCCCGGCCGGTGTCCAGGTCGCCGCGCGTGAGCACACCGTCAACAGCTACGACGAAGGCCGCCCCACCGACGGCACCGCCACGGTGGCCGACCAGGTGACCACCACCAAGGTGGGTGCCACGATCGACGGTTATCCGACGGACGGTGACGTGCGTACCACGGCTACCGCCTACGACTGGGTCAAGGGCTTGCCCACCAGCGTGACGACCGACCCGAACGGGCTGAAGCTGGCCAAGACCACCAGCTACGACGCCCAGGGCCGAGTTATCAAGACCACGCTGCCCAAGTCCACCGGAACCGACGCCGGGGCCACGGTGACCAGCTACTGGTCGGCCACCGGAACCGGCACCTGTAACGGGCGTCCGGAATGGGCTGACCTCGTATGCTCCACGGGTCCGGCTGGTGCGATCACCGGGGGCGGTTCCAACCCGACCGAGCTGCCGGTCAAGACCACCGAGTTGGACCGCTGGGGCAACCCGGCCAAGGTCACCGAGACGGCCAACAGCGTCACCCGCACCACGACCAACACCTACGATGCTGCAGGCCGCTTGAAGCAGACCCAAGTCACGGGCGGTGTCGGTACGGTAGTTCCGGCCCAGACCACCACCTATGACTCGGCAAGCGGCGACGTGGCGACCGTCTCCGAGGGTACCGCCACCATCACCCACACCACCGACCTGCTCGGTCGGGAGATCGCCTACGACGACGGCGCGGGCAACGTCACGCGCACCGAGTACGACAACCGCGACCGCAAGGTCCGGGTCACCGACTCGGCCCCGTCGACGGTCACTTACGACTACGACAACCCCGCTGGCCTGCCCAGCCGCATGCACGACTCGGTCATGGGCACTATCGGTGACGTCACCGGTTCCTACGACTCCGACGGCCGCCTGTACAAGGAGGTGCTGCCGTGGAACATGAACGTCGAGTTCGACCTCGACCCCACCGGCAGTGAGACCTCCCGGTACTGGCACTGGGAATCCGGCTGGACCGTCCAGGGCGAGTCCACCAGTCAGAACATTCACGACCAGGTCGTCAGCCGTACCGTCTACACCGGCGGCGGTGCCTATCAGGACTACAGCTACGACGCGGCGGGTCGTCTGACCAAGGTCGACGACTCCGAAGCTGGCGTCACCACCCATCGCGCCTACGCGTTCGACGACAACACCAATCGCAACTCCCTGACCACGACGGTCGACGACGTCGACGGAGGCACCCCCACCACCAACACCGTCAACTACAACTACGACAGCGCCGACCGGCTGATCGCCTCCGGCACCGTCTACGACGCCTTCGGCCGCACCACCGCGCAGGCCAGCGGCGCCCAGAACGCCTACTACTCCAACGACCTCGTCCGCCAGATCACCGCGAGCGACAAGCGCACGACCTGGAACCTGGACGCGTCCGGACGACTCGCCTCGTGGACCACCGAGAAGCAGGCCGAGGACGGGACCTGGAGCACGGACACCACCCAGACCAGTCACTTCGGCGGCGACGGCGACAGCGCGGGCTGGACGGACGAGGGCAACGGCGCCATCAGCCGAAGCTTGGAGGACCTGACCGGCAGCCTGATCGCCACCACCAGCGCGACCGGTGACGTCGTCCTGCAACTCGCCAACCTCCACGGCGACATCGCCACCCAGATCCCGCTCGTGGACAACACCACCCCGGTGGTCAACACCTACGACGAATACGGCAACCTGCTGCCCGGCACCGACCCCACCCGCTACGGCTGGCTCGGCGGCAAACAACGCTCCACCGAAACCCCCGACAACGTGACCCTCATGGGCGTCCGCCTTTACGACTCAACCACCGGACGCTTCCTGTCCGTCGACCCCGTCCCCGGCGGCAGCGCCAACGCCTACGACTACTGCAACGGCGACCCGCTCAACCACTACGACCTCGACGGACGCTGGTGGTGGGGGCACCATTATTGGCGGCATGTGAGACAACATCTCAGAAACTGGGGGAGACGCCACCGCTTTGTGCGTCACACCTATTACGCTTTGCGGCGCTGGGGCGGCCGCGTGTCGCGCAATCACTACGTCAGACAGTGCGGGTGGTGGGGCGGAGGTGCAGGTGGAGCGACTCTCGCGTATGGCTGGTGGGCTGGGCCAGTCGACTGGGCCGCGGCCGGGTTCAACGGCGCCTTCGGCTGTGCAGCCGGAATGGGCAGTTATCGATGGGGCTGAAAAAGGTGACACAAATGCACTCCCCGGATCGTAAACCCGACCGTATCGGGTCCATCATCGCTGCCATCGCCAGCGTGAGCAGCATCTATCTGGCTCACCTCGTGATGCCAAAATTGTCACTCGGAATCCTGGTCATCCCTGGAATTATTGTCGGGGCAGCTATCGCGATCGCGATACGCAAACCGCGGAGAACGAAATAGCGTGACCGGGGAATACCTTAGAAGCCGCCTGATAGCCATGTAGCGAAATATTGCGCACGGCAACAGGCGCCCCCCGGAGAAACCTTCTTTGACACTGTTGGTCAATTCGGAGGCAGGCTCTTCTCGGCCCCGCCGGCTTCGGCTCGGCGGGGCCGATTACTGCGAGCAGATAACCCCGGCATCCGACAGCTCGCTGTCCCTTGAAAGAAGCGCAGCACGCCACCGCGTGGGTATCGTTTCGGTCAGTGCGGGCGTGGCATACGGCATCTAGTCGGCGAGTCACGCAGACGGGCCTGCGCCGGCATTACCGATGGTAAAGATAGGACATGCCGAAGCAAAGCGTGACTGATTGGGTCGACAAGGAAAGGCGCTTTCGCTATACTTCAGATATCGGCCAGCAGCCCGAGGTGTATCGGAATGTGGACTTGATAGTTGTTGGCCGAGTTTTTCGCGGGTCTCCGAGCCTTTCAGGGGCGGCCCCAGGGCGACCCACGACTACTGGGGCGCAGCCCCATCCCGTCAACTGTCCTGTGGCAAACCGGGAATACCAGCGGGGATTCAGTGGCCCCGCCGCAGGCCCTTCCGGGAGTACCTTTTGATACGCCGCCGTCATCGTGATGATCCTCAACCGCCTTCGAATTCTTCGACGGCCTCGGATGTTATCCAGATTACCGTTCGGGAGCTAATTGCCCTTGTGGGAGTTCTTGAGCATGCCCATAATAGAATCGCAGAGTTGAGCGATGTCAACGACGAGACTATCGCCCGCGCCAGCGGAACCTCACTCATCCCATCACTGTATGCGCGAGCTGGATTGACCTTGACGAAAGGCGGTGACAATATCCCCCTGCTTGTCAGCGAGGTTGGCCTACTTGAAGCCGCAGTGATTAACCTGGAGTCGTACGAGGGGAACGAGGTAGTACTGGTCGCTGGATACGAACTTCTGGATGTTTTTGCGAATCGCGAGGCGAATACCCAGCCCCTGCGCCGCATACACGGAATCTTGACCTTTGACGGCGAGGCGGGGAATCGACCAGCGGATCAGCCGCTCCTTCCGTGAAATGACGGCGAAGAGCGAAGCCTGAGCCTCGATCCACCTCGTAATGGCCGGGCTGCGAGTGGGGAAACGAGAAGATGTGTCTGCTTACCTGTAATGATGGGAGTTCTCACGCTTTCGTCAGGGCCAGCAAAGCGCCTCGTAAGTGAAATATTCCCACAACCCGGTGCGGGGTTCGCCGCGTTCGACGCCCCGAATCTGATCGCGCATGCCGGGCTTGCCCCGGCTGCCAGGGCGGTGTGACCTGCCTCAACTGGTCACCGATAAGATGAAGGTGACACTCGCATATTGGTGGCCATTTTCACTACATCCGGGCCATCCCGGTCTCCTACACGCGCCAGCTTCTTGCACTGCTACGCCACATGCCAGGACAGCGCTGCGCCGCTGCATCGGGCAGATCGGCACGTCAGCCACCAGCGTCTCTCTTCCCACCCTGCAATCTCTCTTCGTCCTGAGGACCGTAGCCGTCGACGACATGGGTGATGCGCGTTTCCGGAAAGCGACCCCCTGTGACCAGCCCATCTCGACGCCGTGACCCGCAATTTCAAGATGAAACGCGGCTCAGTGAGGCTGGTTCAAGGCACGGGTGAGCTCCCTGTTAGCGGCCCGAGATGCTTCGAGTTCTTCCGTCCTTTCCTCAAGCTCACCACGTGTCTCGGCGATTTCCTGTTCCAACATGGTGATGCGTCGCTGGAATTGCTCGATGTCCGGTTGGACCCCGAGTCCGGATTCGTTCCATGCCTGCTGGCCAAGCTGCCCGGAGAGCCTCTTTTCCAGCTGGCGTACTCGTGTGGCCAGACGGGTGTTGCGCTGCAGCGCGTTGGCCAGGTCGGTCTGCAGGGAGGCTCGGCTGACTGCGGCCAGCTGGCCATCCTCGACTGGCGTGTTGGCAGCTGCGTGAACGCGTTCGAGCAGGTCACGGTGACGGTAGAGGAAGCTGCGGTCGACTCGGGCGTCCCGGGCCAGGGCTGACACGGTGATGTCGCCTCCGGTGCGCAGAGCCGCATCCAGGGCCTTGATCACACGCTGTCGGCGCCGTGCGGAGTCGGCTCGCTTGCCGTCGATCATGCTGGAAGTCATGAGGTCCTCCCGGGGCGCAGGTCGGGCCGGGGCTGCCGCACCGTCGGCATGCCGAGCGAGACGGCGCCCGCCCGCGTCCTGCGGACGACGGTGACGGCCTGCTGGATCTGGGCCCGGTCCTCGTCGGTGAGGTCACCGAGTTCCTCGCGGACGCGTTTGACCAGGCGGCGCACTCGGCTGATCTCGTCGTCCGAGGGCATCGCCTCTCCCTTGGCCCAGTCGTCGGCGTCGGTGAACGCGGCCAGGCGCTCGCGGTTGCGCAGGAGATCGGCCAGATAGGCTTCCAGATCGGGCAGATAGGACACGTCGGTGCGGAAGTGACTGCAGCCGACGCAGCGGAACCGGACCGGGCAGTCCTGACCGCCGGCGGCGACGTTCGACGGTTCGGTGCAGGTACCGTAGGGAACCTGGGTCTCGCCGATCGCCCGGCGGGCGTGCTCGGCGTCGAGGACAACCTTGGCCTGCCGCCAGACACGGTTACCGCGCCGGTCGAACTGCATCGCAGTAACACGATCGACTGCTTCGCGTTGGCGCTTCTCGCTGACCCGGTAGTAACGCTGTGTAGTGTCGAGCTGGCGATGGTCCATCAAAATCCGGAGGGCGTCGACGGGGACACCGGCGTCGGCGTGACGCTGCGCATAAGTGTGGCGGTAGGCGTAGGGGAAGATCTTCGCCTTGTCGAAGGGCAGCATCTTCGTGACGCGTGCACCGGCAACCTCGACGACGGTGGGGACGAGGAAGTCCGGCAGGGAATCAACCCAACCTCGGTGGCGGTCCCCGAGCCAACTGGCGGTCAGCGACTTCGTGCCGTGCGGGTTCGCCACCGGTGACGGCATGAGGACGAGGTCCTTGGCCGGGGCCTTCGGGAATCGGTCCCGGACGCACTGCTGCTGTTCGACGACGAGGGCCGCGGTGGCCTTGGCGATCGGCAGCCGCCGGCCGTTCCTGAACGCCTTGCGGTTGTCGTAGACCAGGACGGGCTCGCCGTCGCCGTCCCGTTCGAGGCAGTCGAAGGGCAGCTTGCAGATCTCGTCCGGGCGGCGGCCGGTGTCCATCAGCAGTTCGACCGCGGTGCGGGCCTGCGGGTCACCAGCTCCCAACGTATCCAGGTGGTCGCAGAGTTGCCGCATCACCTCCAGCGGGAGGTCGCGACCGGCGTCGGTGTCCTCCGGGTCATCCGGGATGTCCTCGGGCCGGAGCGTAAACTGTTCGGACAGGCCGTGCAGGGGCTGTCCGGGCTGCGTCAGCCCGAGACTTCTCATGCGGCTGAGCATGCGCCGCAGGTGCCGGACATCGACGACGTGGCGCGCGGCGGCGACCTCTCCCCGCTGCACCAGGTAGCGCATCCGGTTGAGAAAGGCCACGATGTCGTCGCGGCCGAGCCGCCGCGGGTCCGTGCCCTGGTCCGGCCGGTTCAGCCGGAGGCTGTCGGAGAGCCTGACGATGCAGTTGATCTGCGTCTGCATCGCTCCACGGGGGTTGGTGCCCCGGCGGCGGGGAGCATCGTCGACCGCCCAGTCCTGGGCGGCTCTGCGCAGCCACGGCTGGCTGATCTTCTCGAAGTGGAGGTAGCCGGTCATGCCGAAGGCGGCACCGTCCCAGGTGTCCTTGTGCCGCTCAGTCTCCGGCGACATGCCCCAACGCATGACGTGCTTGAGGAACCCCTTCGCCAGCGCGGCGTTCATCCTGCCCAGGCCGGAGAGGTCGAGTTCGGCCAGCGAGCCGACCTGCCGGGAGCGGAGGAGATCGCAGAACGGGCGGATGTGGTGGTCCTTGTGCCGGATGCCGGCGGCGACGCGTTCCTGCAGCCCGTAGAGGATCTCGGCCACGACCCGGTCGGGCAGGCCGAGCAGGCTCACCCTCCCGGCCTGGGCGATGGCCGGGGTGGTCAGCCGCCAGGTCTCCTCATCGAGGGTGCTGCCCTTGCTGATCTCCAGCAGTCGGCGCTGGTAGTGGGCCATGCAGTACCGGCGACTGTGCCCGTCACGGGACCGGGGGCACGAAGCGACCTCACAGGGGCCGAAGCCGGGCAGCGCCTTGACGGACGGATGGCAGATGAACTCCTCCACCGGCAGGCCCAAGGACTTCTTCTGGCCCAGGTGGGCGCTGCACAACCCGACGCGTGACGTCTTTGACGGGCGCCCGCACTCCGGAACGCGGCAGTCAGCGACGCCGATCGAGCGCCAGTGCCGTTTGACGGTGGACACGAACTCCTCGAAGCTCTGCCCGCTGGCCTTCAGTCGCTTCGCGCAGCCCACGCACAGCCCATGGTCCTTGGTATGGAAGACGACCTTGTCGCAGCCCGTCACCAGGCACTCCGGGCCACCGAGCAGAGGATGGTCACGGGGGAAGACCAGCTGGCGGTCCTCGCCATCCCAGCTCATGAACTGCTGGAATTCCACTGTCACCGCCCTCATGAGAGCGTCGGTGACGTCGTCCTGCTCTGCTGGCAGATTCTCGACAGGGGCGAGCGTCATCGATCGCCCTCCTTGGCGTTCACACGCGGAAGAGGCACCCGCTCAACCGCCTCGCGAAGCCGCGAGGGCTTGGGGTGCAGGTAGGGGCGCGGCGATTCCGCGCTCTTCTGACCCAACAGGGCCTGGATCTCGTCCAGTTTGCCGCCGGCATCGGCGACGTTGCTGGCCATCGCATGCCGGCACATCCGCGGGCCGATCTTCCGGCCCAGCCCGGCCCGCCGGGACAGCGACTCACACAGTTCGCCGATCGCATCCGTCGTCATCGGTGCCCCGTAGGGCGGCCGGAACAGGTTGACCAGCAGGAAGTCGCTGCCGCTGGCTCCCAGGCGCTCGTGGCGCTCCAGCGCGTAGTGGTCGAAAGCCTGCACCACGAGGAAGTCGACGGGCATGGCCCAGGACTTCTTCGACTTCGACCAGGCACGGTTCTCGTTTTCACGCCGGACGACGTGCACGTGGGCGCCCTCGGCGTCGCAGCCCAGCGAGCGGGAGTCCATCAGCAGGTGCGGATCGCAGCGGCGCAGGCCCGCAGCCTGCCCCGGGCGCAGTCCGACCCGCGACAGCAGCAGGAGAATGAGCCGGTCGCGGGCGGAGCGGCACTGCAGGAACATGGCGACGATCTCCTCGTCGCTGGCCCGGTCAATGGCGGTCTCGGGCTCCTGGAGCCGGTGGCGGGCCCGCATCCGGTACCCGCATGGCGCCGCTCTCGCCGCGAGCCTCCTGGGGCAGGTCACGGACGTCGCCGAGCTCGTAGATCTGCTCCAGCACCCAGGTCGGCGCGGCCTTGTTCACCACGGCGTGCACCAGGAACATCCGCACTGCCGTCAGCACCTTGTTGATCCGGCTCTCGCCCCGGACCGGCCTCGCGCCCGGTCCGGGCACCACGACGCGCAGTCGGCCGTCGCTCCGCGGGGTCCACTTCAGCCAGAGCATGAACAGGCCCATGTCCCGGGCGGCGGTCCGCCACTCCCGCCCGGTGCTCACGCACCACACCAGGAACAGCACCACGGCCTCGGCGTACGCCTTCGTCGTCGTCTCCGCCCGCCCCCGGGCCAACCTCAACTCCCGCAGGAAGCAGTCGACTTCCTCCACCACCCCCAACTCGTCGTCCACCACGGTCCAGTACCGGGTGCCCGACGGCATCTGTACAGGGAATGCACGCACTTGGTACCCCTACTCCACGAGTCGATCGCAACGATCCACCGCAGAGCCACACCCCCTGAGAACCGTCACCACCTCCCCAACGAGAGGGCTTGGTAAGACGTCACACCACAGCCGGGGAACCCCCAGAGAACGTGGCTGTCGCCGACCGGATCGTGGTCCTGGATGAAGGGCGGATCGTCCAGGAGGGCACCTACGCCCAACTCACCCAGGAGCCCGGTCTGTTCCGGACCCTGTGGGAGCTGCAGCGCCGAATGAGCGGTGTTGCCTCCTGATCACCGCTCGCCGGTCCGCGCTGCGCACTCGCCCGTCCACCGTCGCGAAAGGCAGAGATACGTGACCTCTCCCGTCTCCCCTTCGGATCACGTCACACCGCGTACGGCTCTGCCCGCAGCGCAGTACGCCGCATCCCGGCATGCGGCGTGGCTCGGCGCCGCCGCGATCATCACCGACGAGGTCGGCCGGGTCCTGCTGGTGCACCCCACCTACCGCAAGGACGACTCGTGGCTGCTGCCCGGAGGCGTCGTCGAACCCGGCGAACACCCGCACATCACCTGCCGGCGCGAGATCACCGAGGAACTGGGCCTGGATCTGCCCCTGTCGGCCGTGCTCGCCGTCCACTCCTTCTCCCCGCGCCACCCCGACCTCCAACCCGGCACGCCCTGCCCCGGAGAGGTCCGGTTCGTCTTCGACGGGGGAACCCTCACCCCCGACCAGGCGGAGGCGATCCGCCTGCCGCACGAGGAGCTGTCCGAGTACGCCTTCCTGGAGAGCCGGGAAGCGGTGCAGCGGCTGCGCCCCGTGGACGGGCAGATCATGCTCGCCGCCTACCGTGCCCGGCTCGGGAACACCGCCACCGCTCACCTCGCCGACGGCCGGCACATCCTCGACGTCCCGGCGCTGGACCGCCACGACGTGCACGTCCGCTACCGGCCCTTGTGGGACAGCCCTCTCAACCGCGGCCCCGTCCCCGGGCAGCTGCCCGTACAGCAAGCCTGGGCGTGGTGCTTCGTCCCCGACGGCCGGGTCGTCCTCGTGGCCGACCCCGGCCCGCGGGGCGCGCTGCCGATGCTGCCCGGCGGCACCGTGGAGAGCACCGACGCGACGCCCGAGGACACCCTGCACCGCGAAGCCGCCGAGGAAGCCCAGCTCACCCTGGCCGATCCGGTGCGACTGGGCTGGGTGCTGGACGAGACCGGCGAGGTCTACGGCGGCGTGGGGCCCAACGCCCGGCTGCGCCTGGCCGCCCGGGTCACCGCCATCGGGCCGGCGGCCGTCGACCCCGCCACCGGCCACCCCTTCGCCCGCCTGCTCACCACCCCCACCCAGGCAGCCGCCCTGCTGGGCTGGGGCCCGCCCGGCGCGCGGCAAGCCCAGCTCGCAGGGGAAACAGCACGGGATCGGTGGGGCCTGCCCACGGCCCGTGCCGCCTCCATCGAGGAGATCCCGGCGGAGGGGATGCGGCTGAGCTGACCCGAACGACCGCCCCGCCTCGACTCGTCCCGCTCCACGTCCCTCTGAGGTAGCCCCATGCCGTTGTCGCACGACCACATCCGCACCACCGTCGAGACCTACCTCGCTCGCCACCCTCACGAGCGCGAGCAGCTCGGCGGCCTCCTGGACGCCCTCGACCGTCCCACCGACATCGCCGGCCGCTCCACCTTCACCGGACACGTCACCTGCGGCGCGATCGTCGTCGACCCGCTCGGCCGCGTCCTGCACGTGCTGCACCTGGCGAGCGGGAAGGTCCTCGCCCCCGGCGGTTAGGCCAAGTATTTGAGACTGTCTCACCCTCCCTTCGCGGAGGGTTTCTTTGTGTCCAGCAGACGGTTAGGTTCAGGGCTTCCCACCTGTCTCAAGGAGCCCTGTGGACTACTTCTTTACCTCCCGCGACAAGGTCCGCCGCTACGGTGCGGCGCCCGACGGCACCGACCTTGACGGCCTGCGGTACGTAACCCGGGAGCGGGCGCTCAAGGACGGCACCCCGTTCTTCCTCGGTTCGGACATGCGGCCCTTGGAGCCGCACTGCTCCTACTTCCTGGATCTGGCCAAGACGCTCAAGGCGAAGTCGTTGCAGGACTACACCTACGACTTCCTGGACTTCAGCAACTTCCTGGAGAGCCTCGATCCGCCGAGTGACGTGCTGTCGGCGGTGGAGGACGACCTGCTCGCGTACCGGGAGCACTGCACCGAGCACCGGGACGAGCCCATGTCGCCAGCCACCTGGAAGCGCCGCCGCGTGACGATTGGCAGCTTCTACGACTGGGCAGTTGACGAAGCCAAGCTGCTGGTGAGGCGCCCTTACTACCGGCGCCCCAATGGTCGGGACGTTCTGAGCTGGGGCGCCACCGCGACGCTCGACGTACGGCATCTCACTTACGAGCAGTGGTGGTTCCTGGATCGTGTCGGCCTTCGCGGGCTCCTTCCGGACGGCACGGCCGACCCGTCGTTCCGCTCCGCGCACACGCTGCGCGACAGCGCTGGCGGCAATCTGTCCATCACTACCGGCCTGCGGCTGCGTGAGTTCCGTGCCCTGCTTGACATCGAGGTCGGCCCACCACGCCGAGACGATACGGCGAAGGAGGTGGAGCTACAGGCCATCGCCAAGTTCGGTTTGCCGCGGACCGTCGAGATTCAGAACGAGATGCTTCGGGAGATCGACTGGTATCGCCGGACCGAGCGCGCCGCCATGGTGCGCCGAGCATCGAGGAATCTGTGGCGGCGCCGCGAGGAGTTCTTCGTCGTCGATGACGTCGACAAGCGACAGATGAAATTGCGTGGTGTCGAGCACGGCAGGCGCCGGACCCGAAGCATCAAAGCGATGGGCGTGGACCTGCGAGCGCGGACCATGATCGAGGGAGAGCACGGGCTGGAGCCGATGGCTCTGTTCGTAGGCCGCCATGGACGGATGATCTCCAACCAGCGGTGGGAGCAGATATTCCTCGACGCGCATGCGCGCACGCTGCGGATCATCGAGGAGTACGGCCTGGAACTGGAGATGCCGAATCAGGTCCGGATCCACGACCTACGGCACACGTTCGCGATCTACATGCTGGAACTGCTGACCGAGCGGCTGCGCAAGCAGGACGCGGAGGAGTTCGCGCGCTCAGGCCGTGTCCCGGCTTACGCAGCCGACCACCAGTCACGGAACCCCTTCCTGACCGTGATGCGGCTTCTCGGACACCGCCGCCCAGAGTCGACGATGCGGTACCTGACGTACAAGAAGAAGTCGAACCTCCTGGTCGCGCAGGCCATCAGGGAGTGGAACGAACAGGACGTCACATACGCGGAGTTGGCCGCACGGCACGGTGGACGGGGGAACGGCTGATGCCCCGCCGAGGAGAACGCCGCAGCACCTCCGGCGTCCGTCGGCCCCGGTCCGTCGAGCCCTCGCCGAATCGGATCGGGATACGTGAGATCGTCTTTCGCCAACGAGATCGCCCTGTCCATGCGCGACTTGACCCGTCCCAGTTCGACTGCTCCACCTTGGCCGGGCAGCTCGCGGATCTGTGGATCGACTACCACCGCAAGAACGCACTCAAGACCGTTCACGCCTACCCGACCGCCATCCGCTCCTTCGCGAAGTTCCTCGACAAGCGCCTGTCGGCGCAGGGCATCGACCCAGCACAGGCCCGGTTGGAAGACGAGCGGCTTGATCTGCCGGCCTTGCTCCATGCCTGGGGGCAGAGCCTCCTCCAGGAGTACCCCGAGTATTCCCGGCGCCCCTGGGGCTTGGAGCGCGCTTTGCTCGCCCTGCTCAGCCACGGGGCCGAACGCGATCTGAACATTCCCGATCGTGTGCGGCGCCGCGCTGCGGCCCCTCCCGGCGTACGTAAGGCCACCGGGCAGGTCCTGGACGAGTTCAGCAACGCCGAACGGGTGGCCATGCGCAAGGCCGCTCAGGACGATGTCCGCTCGCTCGAGAAGCGGCTCGCCCAAGGGCGTGAGCTCCTGGAGGCCGGGCAGGATCCGCACCAACACGGATGGCTGGAACTGCCGAACCTGATCTGGGCCACCCGAAACGGGCTGGTGGACAGCCAGACTCTGGGCGAAAACCTTCCGCTGACCCGCAACTGGCCTTCGCAACTCCGTGAGTTCGCCCAAAGCACCGGTATCTGGCCCGGCATCGGCCTGATGGGCTGTCTGCACCGCATGCTGTTTCCCCGGGAGATCGACCTTCATCCGTTCCGCGTCCTGCTTCTGCTCGCGATGACCGACTGCACCTCGGAGGAACTGCACGCCCTTCAGGTGCCCGATCTGGAGTTCAGCGCCGAGGGCGTGCGCATCGTCCAGTCCAAGGAGCGCGCCGAACGCATCCGCGCGGACTTCCACCTGACCGATGCCTCCTACGGCATGCCCGAGGAGCCCGGCGACAAGGAGTATCCGGGCCGCGGCGCATGGGATGTGCCGGGCCTGCTGCGACGCCTCCTTGAGGTCAACGCGCTGACGCGCACGGTGTTCGACAGCGAGCCGTGGTTGTTCACCGCGGTGGAGTCCCGCAGGAGCGTGCGCATGGAAGCCGCGCTGGCCGCCTTCGCCGACCCGGGCCGGCGCTTCACCCACTGGCTCGGTGGCCACAGCGGTCCTGAACGGCCGTTCCCGAAGGGAGTCTCACAGCCCCACGACGTCCGGCGGCTGCGGAAGACCGCGAAGACGACCCGGGTGGTCGCGCTCGGCGGCACCCTGACCGACCTGGCCGGCGACGACCACAGCGTCCGTGTTTTCCAGCAGTACTACGCCCACGGCACCACAGCCCACGTACTGGCGGGCGCCGCAATGAACCGCGCCCAGTCGAAAGTCTTCGCCACGGTCACCGGAAGAGCGACCTTGGTGCGGCCAGAGGACGAAACCCGCCTGGGCGAGCCCGAAGTCGCCACCGCGCTCGGAGTCACTCCGGAGCAAGGCGCCGAGCTGCGCGACGGTGAGCTCGACATGGGCGTGTCGAACTGCAAGGACCCGCACAATTCTCCCCACTCGGTGCCGGGAAAGCTCTGCCACGTCGCCCCGGCGATGTGCATGGTCTGCGACAACGCCGTCGTCTTCGTCTCCCAACTGCCCCAGCAGCTGATGCTCTTCGACCACATCCAGCACATGCGCGACGTGCTGCCGCCGAAGACCTGGCACAGCGTCTGGGGGCGGCAAGACGCCGCGCTGAGGCAGGTCTTCGAGGAGTGCACCGACCACATCGAGGACGCGCGCAAGACCATCGAAAAGCAGTCCCTCACCCTGAACCTTCCCCTGGGGATGCGAACGGAGTACGACCGTTGAACACGCCCGCCCGCCCGCTCGCGCTCAAGTCCGCGACCTTCGCCGACCATGAACCGGTCTACTCCGATCTTCCCGGCCAGATCCCCGGCGTGACCGGGCCGACGTTCGGCCGTCCCGACATGTGGCCGGGGGACAACGTCCGCCGACCTGCCAACACCGTGAAGGCCGCGTGGCGGTGCGACTTCCCCGGCGATCCGACAGGGAACCTGCTCATACGGGAGGTGGCTTTCTGCATGCTCCACCCCACACATTCCGCGCTGCAGGAGGCCGGGATCTTCCTGCCTCCTGGAAAGTGGGGACTGCGTAGGACCGCGCAGAGCTGCTTTGACCTGGCGAGATTGAGGACCTGGGCCCAGGAGCAGGACATGCCGGACGATTTCGGCCTGTGGGATCCGGCGGACTGGCAGGCGTTCATCGATTCGCGTTCACGCGTCACCGAGCCCTCGTCCGTACGCAAGGTGGTCTCCTCGGTACGGCACCTGATGATCTTCTCGCCGGTTCTCACCGGCGTCCCCACGTTGGAGGATCCCTGGCCGGGGAAGTCGAGCGCCCAGGTCGCCGAATCGGTATGGACCGACGAGCTGTCCACCCCGGCGATCCCACCCGAGGTCTGGTGGCCGCTGCTGCGGGCGGCCTGGGCGTACATCGACAGTTTCGCCCCCGACATCCTGGTCGAACGCGACCGTCGCCAGGCCGAACCAGTCAGCGGACCGCCGCCGCAGATGGACAGCGACCGCGAGCTGGAGGCGTGGCTGGCGAATCCCGGCACAAGCATCCCGCTCAACCCACGTAACCGCGGCCAGGCCCGCCGCGGCGAGGTGAACTGGCGGCGGGCCAGCAAGCTCGCCACCAACGGCCACACCCCGGTGCTGTTCGCCGCCGAGAAACCCCATGGCCTCAAGCGGCGCCGGCGAGTGCTCGAATGGCTCGCCGAGACCGGACGCAGTCACATCGGCCCGGTACGTGAACCGTCCTTCACCCCGCCTGCCGAGAAGCAACTCACCCACCGCGACCGAGTCCTGCTCGAGTGGCTGGACAGCCCGGACAACTTGATTCCCGTCCACCCGGCAGACGATCAGGTCGCGTGGGCCGGAGAGCCGAACTGGACGGAACTCGCCCGACTGGTCTACGGCCGGCACATCAACGTCTTCGCGCTCGGCAGCAAGGACAAGGCCAAGCTCCGCCGTCAGTGGGTGTGTGAGGTGGCCCGTGATCCGAACCGCACCATCGCGACTGATCATGGGCTCAACCCCCGGATGCTGAGGGCTGCTTGCTACGTCTTCGTCGCCGCGCTGACCGCCATGCGCGACAGCGAGATCCACGAGATCGAACGCGGGGCCCTCGCCCAGTACTACGGCGCCCCTGCACTCGCCTCCCGGAAAGTGAAGGGCGACGACTCCCGGCCCCGCGGTTACTGGTGGATCATCGCGCCCGTCGCACAAGCCATCGCGGTTGCCGAACAGCTCACCTGGCACGACACCAGAGTCTTCACCGCCGTCACCGCCGGGTTGGCCCAGGGCGGCGACGGCGGCTTCGACGCCGCTCGCGACATCGACGACTTCATCGCCACCGTCAATGCCAACCGCGAGCACACCGGCCTGGAAGAGATTCCCGAAGCGCTGGTGCGACCCCACATGTTCCGGCACACCATGTCGATCATCGCGGCCCAGGAGCCCGATGGCGAGATCGCGCTCGGACTGCAGCTCAAACACGCCGCCCGGCGAGCGATGGCGAACCGCACCACCCTCGCCTACGGCAAGCCCGACGCGCGATGGGCCAAAGAGTTCGACAACCAGCTGCAGGTCGCCGCGGCCAAGAAGCTGGTCTCCCTGCTTCAGGCCCGCCGGGCCGGGAAGGTCATCGCGGTCGGTCCCGGCGCCGCACGTTTCCACGCCGGGCTCGACAAGGTCAACGACGTCATCGAGCAGAGCACCGTGCTCCGTGCCCAACTTGCCGACGAACGTCTGGAGATCACCCTGTTGCGGGACGAGTTCGCTGATCTACACCTGGGCACGGTCAACCACTGCCTATGGAACGCCCCCACGGCCGAGTGTCAGAACCAACTCCCGCCCGAACAGCGTGGCCAGACCCCACTCCTGGGGGCGTGCCAGCCCGCCCGATGCCGCAACTCGGTGCTGACACTCGCCCACGAGCGGATCTGGCGGATGGAGGAGGCTGACCTCGTGTCTCTGCTGAAGAAGAAGCTGTCCAAGCCGCTGCGCGAGCAAGCCCTGACCCGGCTCGCTGAGGTCCGCTCGGCAACCATGCAGTTCGACAAGATGAGGGAGAACGCCTGATGCCGGTGTCCGCCGCCACAGAGACCAAGCTCCGCGAGGCCATGGCTCGACTGCTGGCCGGCGAGCCGCTGCACACCGACGGCGCGCTGACCAAGGAGAACCTGGCACGCGAGGCGAAGGTCAGCCACGCCACGGTGCACCGGGCCGAGGAGATCCTGACTGAGTGGAACTCCAAGATCTCCCGGCCTGTGCTCCGTACGCCAGGAGAGGTCCAGCGCGACGAAACCATCGCTGACTTGCGCAAAAGGCTCCGCGAGGCCACCACCAGGGCGACAGAGCTGCAGGGCAAGCTCGACGCGCTCGCCACGGTGACGGCGAACCTCTACTACGAAAACCTTGAGCTGAAGAAGAAGACGTCCGTCCAGGGACAGCGCCGCATCGCCGTCCTGCCTGCGTCGGACCCCTGGCTGGAGTAACTCCGCAGGTGGGAAGTCCACTGAGCCGAAGCACATCCCCAGTGAAATGCCGAGAGGCCGGGCTCTGGGGAGAGCACGGCCTCTCGGGTGGTGACGTGGCGCCTACCAGTAGGTGCGCGTGATCTTGTCAGGCAGTCGCCCCTGCCGCTCTCCTTCCTGGAAGATCGCTGATGCCGCGATCAGGAAAGCGCGACGGAGATTCGGGTCCGGGTCGGGATTTTCCACATTCCCGACGTTTTTGTCGAGGAGCATGTCGCCGAAGGTTATTCCCTCCAGCGTGCAGGGGCGGGCGACTGATCCCTCCGGGTCGATCAGGACGTTCCCGGTGACACCTTCTGCAGTTTCCCAGACGTAGACGGATCCCACTTCGAGAGAAGCGGTCTTCCTGCACGTCAGTGATGCTGTCACGGGGATTTCCACCAATTCGCTCGCGCCAGGGGGTTTGATCACCGGAATCCTATACCGTCCGCCGCGGGTGCATACTCGTCCCAAGTGTGGCCAGCGTCCAGGGTCGCCTGATGGGCGCGGCGATAGTTCTGGTCGCCGTGCTGACGCATCCAGTTCGACTCGTACAGTTCATGCGCGAGCAGATCGAAATCGCTGGGATGCGGATTTCCGTTCTGAAGGCGTTCCCAGGCCCTGGCGATACGCGGATTAGCGTCGAATCGCAGCATTCCCGCGTCGAGCTGATGCGATTCGACGAACAGGTGGTTGTAGATCTGATTGATGTCGGCCGCGGAATAGCCATGCGACGCCGCAGTCTGCGCCACGCGGTCGAGCTGGGCGTCGGCGCGGATCGCGTCGTAGGCGTGGTCCGCCCATTCCAGCTCGAAGTCCATCTCGCTGCGCGGCCGCCGGAAGGCCGAACCGCCGGACTGCAGCTCCCGCTCCGTGGCCACCGCGGTCCGCCGCCACCCGGTCAGCCCGCCGACCCCGGTGAGGACCAGCTGCTGGGCGAGTTCGTCGGCGGTCTCTGCGTACAGGTCGGCGAGCGCGTCGCAGCCCTGTTGCCGGAGCATGTACTCGGCGCGGTAGAGCCGGTAGGCGGGGCGGACGGGAAGGTACTTGTCGATGAACGCGCCCGCGCCACCGTTTTCACCTGTGAACGCGTCCTCCAAATCCCCGAGGAACACGAACGGCGACTTGGCGACGTCCACGAAGGCATCGCCGAAGATGCCGAGCGCTTCGCCGAGGCTGTCGACTCGGTCATTGTTCGGGTCGTCGGGGGTCAGACCGCTGGGGTCGGTGAGCACGCTGGGCACGTTGTCGGCGTAGGCGTACGCGGAGACATACGGCGTCGACAGGTCCCTGTCGGCCGGGTCGGACCGCGTGAAGCGGCCGGTGGCGGTGTCGTACTGGCGGGCGTGCAGATCGAGATTGCCGGTGCTGGTCTCGTACCGGGCGCCGGTGTACGACGGGGTGCTCCCGGGCGCGCCGCTGGTGGTGGTGTTCAGGACGCGGGTGCCGAACGAGTCGTAGGCCCAGCGCTGGTAGAGGGTCCCGGTGCTGTCGGCGACGTCGACCGGGGAGCCCTGGGTGTCGTGGTGGTAGTAGAAGAGCGCCCCGGCGCCCGTTTTGGTGGCGGTGGGCTGGCCGAGGGGGTCGTAGCGGTAGGACTGCTTGACGGCCCAGGCGCTGTCGTACTCGGTGGCCAGGATGGGCAGGGGTGCGTTGGGGTCCCACTGGGTGCGGTTGGTGACCGCGCCGTCCTTGACAGTGGTGACCTGGTTGCCGCTCGCGTCGTGGTCGTAGGTGTAGGCGGCGCCCCCGACGGTGGCGGCGGAGATCTGTCCGGCCAGGTCGTAGGTGTAGGTGTCGGCGCCGGCTTTGGTCCGGTTGCCCTCGGCGTCGTGGTCGTAGGCGGTGGTCGCGGTGCCGGTGGTGGTCGCGGTGAGCTGGTCGGCCGCGTCGTAGGCGTAGCTGGTCGAGGCGGTGCCCAGGGTGGAGGTCAGCCGGTTGCCGACCTTGTCGTAGGTGTAGGACGTGATGCGGCTGGCGGCGCAGCCGGTAACCCAGGGCTGCGGCGCGCAGCCGGAGGTGAGCCGGCCGGCCGGGTCATAGGTGAGGTCGTAGCCGCCGGTGCCGACGCCGGCCCGGGTGACGTCGACGCGCGAGGGCTGGCCCGCCGCGGACAGTGTCAGCGCCGTCTTGGTGACCGTGGTGCCCGCCTTGGTGGCGGTCACCGAGGTGACCCGGCCCGCCCGGTCGTAGGTGCGGTTCTCGGTCTCGGTGTTGGGCAGGGCCGATGTGACCAGGTTGCCCGCCGGGTCCCAGGTGTACGTGGTGGTCTTGCCGTCGGCCGCCATCGTCGCGGTGCGGCCGTCGGCGTCGTACGTGTACGTGATCGTGTTGCCGTCGGAGTACTTGCGGGTGAGCATCTGCCCGGCGGCGTCATAGGTGTAGGCGAAGCCGCGCGTCTTGGTCAGATTGCCGACCGTGTCGTAGACGAAGTCCTCGGAGATCTTGGAGTTCGCGCGGGCGGTCAGCTGTCCGGCGTCGTCGTAGCCGAAGGTCGCGTCGGGGGTGGTGTCCGAGTAGTCGATCTTGGTGAGCAGACCGCGCGGGTCGTACGCGTAGCCGGTGGTGCCGCGGGGGGTGGTCTTCCCGGTGACATTGCCCTCTGCGTCGTACGCGTAGGCCGTCTTCCGTTCCAGCGGGTCGGTGACCGAGGTGAGGCGGTGCACCGCGTCGTAGCCGTACGCGGTGACGTGGCCGTTGGCATCGGTGCGCTCGGTGAGGTTGCCGAGCTTGTCGTAACCGTAGGTGGTGACCGCGCCGTCGGGGGCGGTGACTCTGGTCAGTCGGTCCAGGTCGTCGTAGCCGTAGGAGGTGGTGCGTCCGTCGGCGTCCTTGCGCTCGACGACCTTGCCGATGGCGTCGTAGGCGGTGGTGGTCATCCCGCCGAGCGGGTCGGTGACCTTGGTGGGGTAGCCCGCCGGGTCGTAGCCGTACGTCGTCGTGTACTGGGCGGGATCGGCGCCGGTGGCATTGCCGCGCGCATCGACCGCGGTGGCCTGGTGGCCGTCGCCGTCATAGGTCCAGCTCGACTTGTGGCCGAGCGGGGAGACGCGGCTGAGCAGATTGCCGTCGGCGTCGTAGGCGTAGGTCGTGGTCTTGCCCAGCTGATCGGTACTGCTGCTCAGGCGGTTGTTCTTGTCGTAGACGGCGGTGGTCGTCCTGCCTGCGGTGTCAGTGGTCTTGGTGACGTTGTCGTTGGCGTCGTAGGTGTAACCGGTGGTGTGGCCCAGAGGGTCGGTGACCATGAGCGGCCGGTTGATCGCGTCGTAGGTCGTCTTCGTCGTCGCGCCGGTGGGACCGGTGGTCTCCGTGACGTTGCCGGCCGCGTCATACACGTAGGACGTGGTGTAGGCGGCCGGGTCGGCGCCGGAGACATTCCCGCGCGGCGAGACGCTGCTGAGCAGCCGGCCGACCTTGTCGTACGTGTAGGTGGTTTGGCCGCCGGCCGCGTCGGTCTCGGAGGCGAGCCGTCCGCTCGCGTCGTAGGTGCGAGTGAGGGACTTGCCTGCCTGGTCGGTGGTCCGGGTCAGGTTCCCCGTGTCGTCGTAACCGAGCGTGGCGGTGTCGCCCGCAGGGTTGCGCACCGACGTCAACTGCTCGGCGCCGTTGTACTCGTAGGTCGTCGTACGGCCCGGGGCGTCTGTGGCCGAGTTGAGCAGACCGCGGCCGTCGTAGGTGTACTTCGTCGTGTACGCGGCCGGGTCGGCGCCTGAGACGTTCCCGCGCGGGTCCGTCCTGGTCAGGACGCGGCCCGCCTTGTCGTACGTGAACGTCGTCTTCTCACCCAGTGGCGTGGTGACCGACGTCCGGTTGCCCGCAGTGTCGTACCCGTATGTGGTGACCTTGCCGCGCGGGCTCGTCACGGTCTCCAGCGAGCCGAGCGCGGTGTACGTGTAGACGGTCTTGCCAGCCGTCGGGTCCGTCGCCGACGTCAGCCGGTTCGCGGTGTACGCGTACGTCGTCTTGTTGCCGCGGCCGTCGGTGTGGCTGGTGAGGTTGCCCGCGGTGTCGTAGCCCCAGCTCTCCTTGTAACCGAGCGCGGCCGGTGCGGTGCGAGTGAGCATCCGCCCCGCGGTGTCGTACGTCATCTCCGTGGTGTTGCCGCGCTGGTCGGTGATGGCGGCGGGGCGCAGCTGACGGTCGTAGTCGTAGGTGATGCTCTTGCCGTACGGGTCGATCGTCTCCATCAGGACGTTGCTGGCGTAGACGTCGGTCCACACGCCGCCGTCGGGCGCGGTGGTGTGAGACTCGCTCTTGCCGTCCCAGGTGAACGTGGTGGTCTTGGTGTTCTGGTCGGTCTGGGACTTGATGCGGCCCGCGCTGTCGTAGACGTTGCTGACTTTGCCGCCCGCCGGGTCGGTGTAGGACGACAGCCGCTTGCTCGTGTCGTACGCGTACGAGGACGTCCTGCCGGCCGGGTCGGTGACCGAGGTCAGCAGACCGTCGGTGTATCCGTATGAGACCGACGCGCCGTCCGGCAGGCTCACCTTGGACAGCAGTCCGTCGGCGCCGGGTGTGAAGGAGGTGGTGCGACCGGCGGCGTCCTTGACGGAGGCGAGCTTGCCCGAAGCGTACGTCAGGCTCAGGCCCTTGCCCGCCGCGCCGACCACGGCCGTCAGCAGACCGGCGCTGTCGAAGGTCCGCACAGTGTGGTCCGGGGTGGTGACCGTGTACGTAGTCGTCCCCTTGACCAGCTTGGCCGTCGTGCCCGCCGGGGCGGTGTACGTGCCGTCGCTCGCCTGCGTGAACACGAACGACGCCCCGTCGCCCGTCCGGTACGTTACCTTCCCCGTCGCGAGGGTCAGCCGCGCGTCGAACGGCATTGCCCAGCCGCGCCCCAGCAGACCGGTGGAGGTCGAGTCGGACCGATACGTGCGCTCCAGGGTCAGCGGCACCCCCGGACCCGTCAGCGCGGCATCGGTGAGTTGCTCGTAGAACATGCCGGTCGCCGTGTTGACCGGGTCGGCGCGGTGGACCTGGGCGTAACAGGTGCAGATGCCCGCCGCCGCGCCGGGAATGCCGGGCGTGTAGAAGGCCTCCACCAGTGGCGAGGTAGTCCCGCCCGGGCTTGAGCCGTCGGCGTTGTTCAGGAAGACCCAGGCGTAGTACTTCTTGCCGTCCTCCAGGATTCCGCCCAGTTCACTGCCGGCCCACCAGAAGCACTGGTCGGCGGGGTAGGAGTTACTCGACCACCAGTCGTAGCACCAGGCGCCGGTGTCCGGGGTGTCCCCGCTGGGGTCATCGGTGGACTTCTTGATCTCTTGCTGGACGACGGGGGAGCCCGCTTCGTCCAGGACATACAGCCACATCCCGGTGTACGTCGATCCCCGCTGCGGCAGCTTCACCTGTCCGCCGATCGACAGCATGCCGGGGTACGCCTCCGCCCAGGCCGACACCGAAACCGGGTTCCCGGGCGCGGCGGCGAGGCGCTGCGCGGCCGCGCCCGTCTCGGCGGCGGGGCCACGCTTGATGCGCTCCGTGTCCGGCCGACCGTGAGGCGTGCCCTTGGCTTTCCGCTCCGGCGCGTTCATGTAGCCCCGCATGGGCGACAGTTCGTGCCGGTCCTTCGCGACCTGCTTGCGGCGCTCGGCCAGCGTCATCGCCTTGGGTGGATCGGGCAGGTCCTCGGCCGTACGGGCCTTGACCTGGGCGACGCCTGCCGCAGCACCGCCCGGCTGGTCCCGGGGAGCCGCCCAGGACGGGGCGGCAGCCGATATCGCAAGGAGAATGAAGGCCAGGAAGGCCGTGACGAGTCTTCGCGCTTGTGTGCACATGGTGAATTACCTGTCAGGCAGCAGTGCGCAGAGACTCGGTGATGTTGATCCAAAAAGCGTCCGAAGTAACGCGCGGTACGAAATGCGGCTGGATTTCGGTGGCAAGGCTGAAGTGATGAGGGGGGAAGCGCCTGATCACGAGGTTGGGCGAGGGCGGGCAGGTACGCACGTTGGCGTGGACGCGACGATGCGAGCGCGCCGGTGTACGTGAACGTGCCATTACCGGTGGGGGACCGGGCGGAGGACAGCCCTCGAACGGACGAGGCAGCCTAGGTGTTCTGCCCCGTGAGGCCGGCCCGGGATCAGGCACAGGGGCCGAGTGCGCACCGGCCGGCCTCGACGCGACCCGCCTGGTGACGTCGGAACAGAGGACTGACCGGGCCACCCCCGCACTAAGGTCACAAACAGGCAAAACTTGCTGTCTCTTCCTGAGACAGTTGCCGCATGGTTCAGCAGTAGATCGTTCAGGCGCCTCCACAGGGTGTCAGTGAGACAGGTGGGGAACTGAGACATGCGAACTGTTCCTAACGGAGGACACACCGAGCCCGCCGACGAGTCCCTGGCAGCAGCGGCGCTGCGGGAGCTGCACGAGGAGACCGGGATCCCGCCCCAGGCCGTCACGCCGTGGCCCGGCTACGAGGCCGTGCCGTTCGACATCGACATCCACGACATCGACGCCCACCCGGGCAAAGGCGAACCCGGACACCAGCACTTCGACCTCCGGTTCCTCTTCCGCCTGCACACTGCGACAGATGTGCCGGTGGTGCTGCAGGAAGAAGAGGTCGGCGGCATCGAGTGGCGGCCCGTGGACAGGGTGACCTCCCCGTCCCTGCGCGAGAAGCTGCTCAAGCTCCCGCCGAAGACCGAACCGGATACGGCCAATGCCTCCGCCCTGATCTACAACGACCGCGGCGAGTACCTGCTCCACCTGCGCGACTACTTCCCCGGCCGGATCTGGGAGCCGGGCATGTGGTCCCTGCTGGGCGGCGGCCGAGAGCCCCAGGACGCCACCCTGGAACACACCGTGCGGCGCGAACTGGTCGAGGAAGCCGGCCTCGACATCGCTGATCTCACCCCGTTCGGCACCGAGTACGCCACCGACGACGCCGGCGCGACCGTGCCCATCGCCATCTACGCGGGCCGCTGGAACGGCGATCCCCGCGAACTCCACCTGACGGAAGGGGTGATGCTGGCCTGGTTCACCCCCGACGACCTCCACCGCCTCCGTATCGCAGACACCACCAGCGACCTCGTACGGCGCCACGCCGCCAGCCGCCCCGCCGGCACCGCGCCACAGAGCGGGCTCTCATCCCACGAGGAGTGCCGGTCTACCTCCCCGCACGGCACGGTCCTCAACGTCATCGGCGTCCACCTCTACCTGGAGCGGCCCGACGGGACGGTGCTGCTCGGGCTGCGCCACCCCGACTCCGCGTTCGCGCCGTCCACCTGGCACGTCCTGGCCGGCCACTGCGAGCAGGAGAACGCCATCGCCAGCCTGATCAGGGAGGCCCGGGAGGAAGCCGGCCTGCACATCGAGCGCCAGGACGTCGAACTCGTGCACGTCGTCCACCACATCGACAAGGCCGGGGACCGGCCCCGCATGGGCCTGTTCTTCCGCACCCGAATCTGGAGCGGCGAGCCGGAGTTGCGTGAGCCGGACAAGTGCACCCAGTGGAGATTCTGGGACCCGGTCGCGCTCCCCGACAACCTCGTCTCCTACACCCGGGTGGCCATCGGAAAGATCCAGAACGGGGAGCTGTACAGCGAGACGGGCTGGCCCGCATGACCGGCACACCGAGCGGCGCACCCTGTCACGTGTCCGCTGCAACTGCGGCCGGACGTCCGGGCACTCGCCTCGTGGTGATCCGCGGCAACTCGGCGTCAGGCAAGTCAAGCGTGGCCCAGGGCCTGCGAGACCACTACGGCCGCGGTATCGCGATCGTGGGCCAGGACGTGATCCGCCGGAACGTGCTCAGGGAACACGACACCGCGCGCGGCGCCAACATCGCTCTGCTGGGCAGGATCGCGCGTGACGCCCTGGACGCCGGCTTTCACGTCGTACTCGAAGGGATCCTGTACGCCGACCGTTACGGCCACATGATCACGTCCCTGGTACGGGACCACCGCGGCGTCTCCAGCTGCTACTACCTGAACGTGCCGCTGGAAACGACATTTGTCCGACACGCGTCGAAGGCGGATGCCGCGTACCTGGAGCAAGTCACCGACACCCACCTCGCCTCCTGGTACCGCGAGCTGGATCTGTTGCCCGGCGGTCTGGAGACCGTGATCCCGGCCGCCAGCACGCTGCAGGACACCGTCGCGCGCATCCTGCGCGAAACCGACCTGGCCTCTGCCTCTCCCGTCCCGCCACCGCAGTGCCAGCCGTCACAGGGAGACTCGATGAAGCCTCTGGTGTTGATGTCCGATCCGCGGGTCGCCGCGATCCCGGTGCGCGAGTGCGGGGAGCCGCTCGTCGACGTGCGCGATTACAACTTCCGCGTCGATCCCCGCAAGCAGGATCCGCTGGGCGCGTTCACCCACGTCCGCGAGGGCGTCCTGGCCCGGCTGAAGCACGCCCGCTCGCTCCTGCCCGCTGGCACCGACCTGCTGTTCATCGAGGGCTACCGGCCGCTCTCCCTCCAGCATCGTTACTTCACCGAGTACCGGGACGAGCTGGCCGCCGCTCAGCCCGGCTGGACAGCTGAGCAACTGCACCACGCCGCCAGCCGCTACGTGTCACCGCCGGAGATCGCGCCCCACTCCGCGGGCGCGGCCGTGGACGTCACCCTCGTCGACCAGGACGGCCACGAACTCGACCTCGGCACCCGTGTCAATGCCTCCCCCGAGGAGAGCGACGGGGCCTGCTTCACGCACGCCCCGAACCTCAGCGATCAGGCGCGTCACCACCGCACGCTGCTGCTCAACGCCATGGAGAACGCGGGCTTTACGAACTATGGAACCGAGTTCTGGCACTTCTCGGTGGCGGACCGGTACGACGCGCTGATGCGGCAGGAGTCGCACGCTCGCTACGGACCGATCGAACTGCCTTAGAGGGCAGCCGGACTCGTCCACTTTCTCGCCATCCCTTCCGATTCCGGAGACACGGGAGCGCGGCCATCGCTCCTTGGCCTGACGCAATCCCAAGACCGCGACGGACAGAGCACATCGAACGGAGGCACTTAGAACTCCTAACAAAGTGAGAGGTTCCTCAGTCGTCGCCAGCAGATGATGCTGCAGGCCAGGCTGAGGAAGGCTTCGTGGATGTCGTCGCGTATC
>NZ_JBEYFS010000044.1:0-61602 GCF_040634475.1 Streptomyces sp. NPDC007095 | reverse complement strand
CAGGCCCTCGTACTGGACGTACTTGGGTCTGTGCCTGGTGCGGTGAGAGTGCGTGCATGGCGTCGCAGGGCGGACGGGAATTTGACGACAGGGCCCAGGACTTGCCGTTTGGATCACCCGCGCGCACGACGTACGCCACCGGGCCGTACGTCGCTGGGGGCGCCCCCGCTGGCTGGAGGCGCCCCCGGGCACTCACCTGAGGCCGCCTCAGACCGCCCCAGCTCCTGTCAGCGACCGCACCTCGGTCTCCGCGTGCTTGGCCTCGTCCGGCGGCTCCGCAGACGTGACCGTGCCCAGCCAGCCCGACAGGAAGCCGAGCGGAATCGACACCAGGCCGGGGTTCTGCAACGGGAAGTACTGGAAGTCCACGCTCGGGAAGAGCGAATCGGGACTCCCCGACACCACCGGCGACAGCAGGACGAGCAGCAGCGCGGGTACCAATCCGCCGTATACGGCCCACACTGCACCGCGGGTCGTGAAACTCCGCCAGAACAGCGAGTACAACAGCACCGGCAGGTTCGCGGAGGCGGCGACCGCGAAGGCAAGGCCCACCAGGAAGGCCACGTTCAGGTCGCGGGCCAGCAGCCCGAGCGCGATCGCGACCACCCCGATGCCCACCGCCGCCGTGCGCGCCACGGTGACCTCGCTGCGGGGCTTCGCATGCCGGCGGCGCATCGAGGCATAGAGGTCGTGGGCCACAGACGCCGAAGACGCCAGGGTGATCCCGGCGACGACCGCGAGGATCGTTGCGAAGGCAATGGCCGCGACGACGGCAAAGAGAACCGTTCCTCCCGCGGAGTTCGCACCGCCGCCCAGATCAAGCGCGAGCAGTGGAACCGCCGTGTTGCCCGCCGCGTTCGCTCCCCGCACCGTCTCCGGGCCGACGATCGCCGCCGCGCCGAAGCCCAGCACGATCGTCATCAGGTAGAAACCGCCTATGAGCCCGATCGACCAGACCACCGAGCGCCGCGCGGCCCGTGCCGTGGGCACGGTGTAGAAACGCGCCAGGATGTGCGGCAGCCCGGCCGTACCGAGCACCAGCGCGAGCCCCAGGCTGATGAAGTCGAAGCGCGCCGTCCAGTCCCCGCCGTACTTCAGCCCGGGTGCGAGAAACGCGTCGCCATGCCCGCTGCGCTCCGCCGCCGAACGCAGCAACTCATTCACGTCCCCGTGGAACCGCACCAGGACGAGCACGGTCAAGGCGATGGAACCGCTCAGCAACAGGACCGCCTTGACGATCTGAATCCACGTGGTGGCCCGCATCCCTCCCAGCGACACATAGATCACCATGAGCGCGCCGACGCCGATCACCGTCCAGTTCCGCGCCGCCTCGCTCGAGCCTCCCAGCAGTAGCGCGACCAGGCTGCCCGCCCCCACCATCTGCGCCACCAGATACAGAACGGACACGGTCACCGAAGAGGTTCCCGCCGCGATCCGCACCGGCCGTTCGTTCATCCGGGCCGCGACGACGTCGGCGAGAGTGAACCGCCCGCAGTTGCGCACCAGTTCGGCGACCAGGAACAGGACGACCAGCCAGGCGACGAGAAACCCGACGACGTACAGCAGCCCGTCGTAGCCGTAGAGCGAGATGAGCCCCGTGACCCCCAGGAACGAAGCCGCCGACATGTAGTCACCCGAAATGGCAAAACCATTCTCCATCGGCGAGAACAACCGGCCGCCGGCATAGAACTCCTCGGCCGACCCGTGCCGGTTGCGACTCACCCACGTCGTGATCCCCAGCGTCACCGCCACGAATGCGCTGAACAGCAGCAGCGCCAGCGTCTGATGGTTGCCGGTCACCGCTCACCGCCTCTGACGCTCCGGGTCAGTTCCTGGGTGTCCCAGCGCAGATCGAGCGCGGCCCGGTCCCTGCGCAGCCGCGCATGCCGCGCGTACGCCCACGTGAACAGAAACGTGCTGAGGAACTGCCCGAGCCCCGCCACCATCGCCACGTTCACCGCGCCGGCGACGGGCCGGGCCATGAACCCGGGCGCCGTCGTCGCCGTCACCACATAGCCCACGTACCAGGTGAAGAACACGGCGACGCCCGGCACCACGAACCTCCGGTACCGGCTGCGCACCTCCTGGAAGGCCGCACTGCGCTGCACCTCCAGATAGACGTCGGCCGTCCCGCCCGTGCGACCTTCGTGCTCCAGGCGCGCGGACGGCACAGCGGGAGCAGGCGCGCCCGTGCCGTCCAACTCACCCCAGCCGGAGGCGAGCGCGTCGTACCAGGGGTCATCGAACCGGACCTCCCCGGTATCGCGACCGTCGTGCTTCTCCACCGAACTCTCCTTGTCCGCGACCCCTTTTCGGCCGCGTGCCCAAGGATGGACAGATCGGGAAGATCCCGGACTCTTCTCTCCGCGCTCTTCACCCCATCAGGTGACTCATCCCGTCGGTGGCCGTACGAGACCCTTCCCAAAGGCATAACGCACTGCCTGAGCACGATCCTTGAGGCCCGTCTTGGCGAAGAGGTTGTTGATGTGGGTCTTCACCGTGGCGGTAGAGACATGCAGCTTGCGGGCGATCTCCTGATTGGTGAGGCCGTCGGCGATCAGCAGCAGCACCTCGGTCTCCCGCGTGGTGAGCCCGTCGGGCGGCTCCACGGGCACATCGGCCGCGGGCGCCGGTTCCGACAGCCGCTCCAACAATCGCCGCTGAATGCTCGGCGAGAGTCCCGCGTCCCCGGACAGCACGCTCTCCACCGCGCGCACGATCTCATCACCGCCCGCGTCCTTGGTGAGATAGCCACGGGCTCCCGCTCTGAGCGCGGGGAACAGCGACTCGTCGTCCGCGTACGTGGTGAGCACGACGACCTGCGTCCCCGGATGCTCGGCGCGAATGCGCCGGGTCGCCTCGACGCCGTCGCAGCGCGGCATGCGCAGGTCCATCAGCACGACGTCCGGGGCGAGCTCGGCCACAAGTGCCACGGCCTCGTAGCCGTCCCCGGCCGCACCCACGACCTCGATCCCCGGCAGCAGGCCCAGCAGCATCACGATGCCTTCGCGCACCACGGTCTGGTCGTCCGCCACCACGACTCGAGCCGGCTTCCTGATCTCCTCCTCCGTCATACGGGCACCCTCAGCGTCACCACGAACCCCTCCTCGTCCGGCCCGGCCTCCAACGAGCCACCCAGCAGCTCGGCACGCTCCCGCATGCCCAGCAGACCGTACCCGGCCCCTGCACCGCTGAGTTCGCCCGGCGGTCCTCCCGAGTCCCGTACGCCCAAGGTCACTTCGTGCTCGCCGTACTCGAGCCGCATGTGGACCTTGGCGCCCGGCGCATGCTTACGGACGTTCGTCAGGGCTTCCTGCGCCACCCTGCGCACCGCCTGCGAGGCCTCGGCGGGCAGCGGCTGCCGTTCACCCGCGACGGTGATGTCGGCGCCGTCCGCCGTGGCGACCAGTTCGCTCAGGAAGTCCTCCACCGGGGACATCTCCCCCCGAAGGGCGGAGAGCGCCTGCCGGGTCTCGGCAAGCCCCTCACGGGCCATCCCACGTGCCGCCACCACCCGCTCGAGGATCTGCTCCCGGTCTGCGTCCCGCTCGATCAGCAGCCGGGCCGCCTCCAGATGCACCATCTGCGCCGAGAGACTGTGCGCCAGGACGTCGTGGATCTCCCGCGCGATCCTGGCCCGCTCCGCGAGCGCCGCGGACTCCGCCTCGGCCACACGAGCCGCCCGCTCCTGAGCGAGCAACCGCTGGGCACTGCCGCGGGCCTCCGCGTCGAGGCGCAGCACGTATCCGGCCAGGGCGAGACCCCCGGTGGTGGCCGCCGTGGTCAGCCAGACGTCGTTGTTGACCGCCGCGAACGCGCTCAGTGCCAAGGAGGTGGCAGGCAGTGCCGCCGCGAGAGGCAGCCTCTCTATGGCGCTGATGGCGCACCCGCACCACAGGACGATGGCCGACACCCGGAATCCCGTGCTCACTCCCACCGTCGCGATCACGAGCAGCAGGGCGAGCAGCGCCAGAGACGGCAGCAGACGGTGTTCGAGCGTGGTCCGCCAGAAGGCCCACGCCGCCAGCCCGCAGACGAGGACCCCCAAAACGCCCGCCGCGATCGTCCAGGCGCCCAGATGGCCGCTCGTGAAGGTCGTCCACAGGAGCAGGCCGAGGGCGAAGAGGCGCGCCGCCCAGGCAAGCGCGCGCCTGGGCTTGGCCACTCCGGCTCGGGACAGCGCCTCGCGGGAGGGCCAGCGCTTCAAAGCGTTCTCCGTCACACGCGCTCCTTCCACGAGCCCTGGGGCACGTCGTCACCGTACGCCGTCGCCTGCACGACGCTCGGGTGCAGAGACTGAGAGCGCCAGGCCAGGATCCCGGAGCGGACCAGCAGAGTGGCCGCGAGGGCGAGCAGCAGGGCGGAGCTGCCCTGATGGACGCCCAACAAGGTGCCGATGCCGAACAGTCCCAGCCGCAGGGCTATGCCCACACCCCAGACGGCCGCACTGGCCTTGGTGCTCTTGCTCCACACCGAGCCGTCCGGCTCCGCCCATGTCCGTGTCGTCCATCCCCACGCGGCTCCGGTGGCCAGCCCGATGAACAGCTCTGCCCCCAGCAGCAGAATCGCCTCGGTCCGGTGGTGGATGTCGATCAGGCCCGGCTCCCGCAGAGCGATCACGGCCAGGACCGCGGGCACGATCCACCACCGCCTGTCCGTGCTGATCCTGCGCGTACGGAACTGGCGCGCGACGACCAGCACAACAACGGCGAGGATCACCAAGGCATTGACGAGCCCGGACATCACGACCTCCGTGGGCGAGGAAGAGCGGGTGCAGACAGCAAGCGCTGTCGACGCCTTCGACGCTACGGAAATCGGCGGCTCAGCAGATCGGAGCCGAGGTGGATCGTGGGTGGATCCGCACCCACCTCACCCCTCCACCCACGGGTGGAGCCCCCCACGACTCGCACCCACCAACCGCGGTTCTCGCCTCCGCCGCCCCTGCCCTCCCCCAAGCTCTCGGCTTCGCTCGACCAGGGGGATCCCCATCATCCCCACTCGAGGGCTCCGCCCCCCAACCTCCGATCGGCCTGAACGGCCTCGTCCTCAAACGCCGGACAGGCTGAAAGATACGCGCCGGCGCCCCTCGAGGGGCGCGGGGAACCGCGCGCCCAGCCCCCGACCCACCCGCAGCCGGCCCTCCCACGGAAAGGGCCGTGATGCTGCGTGCAAGCCCGTCGCTTACGCCCGGATCGAGCAGTGGCTCCCATACCCGGCCCACGCCCGAACCAGCGGCGACGGGCTCGACGCACCGCCACGGCCCCGACCCACCACAAACGCCCGGCACCGGCCCCCCGGCCCCCGGCAGCGCAGCGCCTACGCGTCGATACGCGACCTATCCAGCGTCGCCGCAGAGCTGGAGATGAACTCCTTACGAGGAGCGACATCGTTCCCCATCAGCAGGTCAAACACCTGCTCGGACGCCTCCAGGTCGGAGATGTTGATCCGCCGCAGCGTCCGGTGGCGCGGGTCCATCGTCGTCTCCGCCAGCTGATCGGCGTCCATCTCGCCAAGACCCTTGTAACGCTGGATCGAGTCCTTGTAGCGCACGTTCTTGCGCTGCAGTTCCAGCAGCGTCTCGCGCAGCTCACGGTCCGAGTACGTGTAGACGTACTTGTCCTGGCCCTTCTTGGGCTGGCTCAGCTCGATGCGGTGCAGCGGCGGCACCGCCGCGAACACCCGCCCCGCCTCGACCATCGGCCGCATGTACCGCTGGAACAGCGTCAGCAGCAGAATCCGGATGTGCGCCCCGTCGACATCGGCGTCGACGAGCAGGATGATCTTCCCGTACCGCGCCGCGTCGATGTCGAACGTCCGCCCGGACCCGGCCCCTATGACCTGGATGATCGCGCCGCACTCGGCGTTCTTGAGCATGTCCGTGACAGACGCCTTCTGGACGTTGAGGATCTTGCCGCGAATCGGCAGCAGCGCCTGGAACTCGGAGTTCCTGGCCAGCTTGGCGGTGCCGAGCGCGGAGTCTCCCTCGACGATGAACAGCTCGCTGCGCTCGACGTCGTCGCTGCGGCAGTCAGCGAGCTTGGCGGGCAGCGAGGAGGACTCGAGGGCGGTCTTCCGACGCTGCGCGTCCTTGTGCTGGCGGGCCGCGATCCGCGTACGCGCGGCGGCGACGGCCTTCTCCATCACGACCCGGGCCTGCGCGGCCGCGTCCCGCTTCGTGGTGGTCAGGAAGGCCTTGAGTTCGTTGGAGACCACGTTCGTCACGATCCGGCGGGCCGCCGAGGTGCCGAGGACCTCCTTGGTCTGGCCCTCGAACTGCGGCTCCGCGAGGCGCACGGTGACGACGGCGGTCAGGCCCTCCAGGGCGTCGTCCTTGACGATGTCGTCCTCGGCGACCCGCAGCAGCTTCTTGGCCCGCAGCACCTCGTTCATCGTCTTGGCGACGGCCTGTTCGAAGCCGGCGACGTGGGTGCCGCCCTTGGGCGTGGCGATGATGTTCACGAACGACTTGAGGTTCGTGTCGTAGCCGGTGCCCCAGCGCAGCGCCACATCGACGCCGAGCTCACGGGTGACCTCGGTGGGCGTCATCTGCCCGTGGTCGTCGAGGACCGGGACGGTCTCCTTGAAGGTGCCCTGCCCGGAGAAGCGGAGAACGTCGCAGACGGGCTTGTCGGTGGCCAGGTACTCGCAGAACTCGCTGATGCCGCCGTCGAAGCGGAAGGACTCCTCGCCCTTGCTGCCGCCCTCGCCGAGCCCGTATTCGTCACGGACGACGATGGTCAGGCCGGGCACCAGGAACGCGGTCTGGCGGGCGCGCTGGTGCAGGTTCTCCAGGGAGAGCTTGGCGTCCTTGAGGAAGATCTGGCGGTCGGCCCAGTAGCGCACGCGCGTGCCGGTGCGTGTCTTGGGGATCCGCTTCAGCTTGCGCAGCCCGCTGGTCGCGTCGAACGCGGCCTCGGGACCGTCCGCCTTGAACGCTCCCGGAGTGCCGCGACGGAAACTCACCGCATGGGTGTGGCCACTGCGGTCCACCTCGACGTCCAGACGGGCGGAGAGCGCGTTCACCACGGAGGCGCCCACGCCGTGCAGACCGCCGGAAGCCGCGTACGAGCCGCCTCCGAACTTGCCGCCCGCGTGCAGCTTGGTCATCACGACCTCGACGCCCGACATGCCGGTCTTGGGCTCCACGTCGACCGGGATGCCGCGGCCGTTGTCCCGCACCTCCACCGAGGCGTCGTCGTGCAGGATCACCTCGATGTGGTCACAGTAGCCCCCGAGGGCCTCGTCCACGGAGTTGTCGATGATCTCCCACAGGCAGTGCATAAGACCGCGGCTGTCGGTCGAGCCGATGTACATGCCGGGGCGCTTGCGTACGGCCTCGAGCCCCTCGAGGACGAGCAGGTGCCGCGCGGTGTAGTTGGAACCGTCCCGGTCTGCTCCGGTCAGCAACGCTGTGGACGGCACGGACGTGTCGGCGGTCACGCGGTTCGCTCCTCGCTGAATTTCAGATGGGACCCTTTTGGGTAAGGGGCCGGCTTCGGTCTCCGCTCAGAGGGTACCGAGGCCTGGTAGAGCCGTTGTAACGCCACCCTCGCATGAACTCAGACTAGTCCAGGCTCGCATGAGTGTTCGATCCCTCGATGGAGTGAAGTACATATCACGTTCCCTTCCAGGCATGAACCATTTAGGCTCCGGGCACGTCCTCATGAACAACCGGCAAGCCAGCCGGGGAGGACTGACCCTGACAGACAGCGCGAACCCGTAAGACACAAAGACACGTAATACGGCTCATTCGCCGCCACCCGGCAGCAGACAGCCGCCCCGGAAGAATTTTTCGAGGAAAAGCCACGAGCGGGAACGTTTTCGGCCTGGTTGGATGTTGACCCTGGTACGACAGCTCGTCGAGCTAGAGAAGAGGCGACGTGACTACTGTTCTGACCCCCGCGAGCCCGCTGACGGCCGCTGACCGCTGCGACCGTTGCGGCGCCCAGGCATATCTGCGCGTCGTCCTCCTCAGCGGCGGTGAACTGCTCTTCTGCGCCCACCACGGACGCAAGTTTGAGCCGGAACTCAAGAAGATCGCCGCTGAGATACAGGACGAGACGGAGCGACTGACGTCGGTCCCGGCAACGTCCAACGACGAAGAGCGCTGACACTTCGCGTCAACGACGACGAGCCAGCTCTGGCAATAGGCCGGTGTACGGGCGGTCACCCCTGCTACTCGGGGTGACCGCCCGTATGCGTACCGCCTCCCGGTGGCGCAGTGCGCCACCGCCCGGAGCGGCAGCACGGTCCCGTGCGGCCGCGACGCGGACCGCGCTCACGCACTTCGATGCGCCACTGGTGCGCGCCCTTGCCGGGCACCTCTACGCGCCACCGGCCCGTATCGCTCCGGCGCGCCTCCACACGCCACTGGCCCGAATCGCGCCCGCGCACCTCCACGCGCCAGCGATTCACCCCGCCCCGGCGCCCCGCGCCCCGCGATCGGCTGCGTTCCGTACCGCTTCCGCCCGTGCGGCCTCAGTGGCTCATGTCGAGCGCCCTGACGACGTCTGAGACCCGCGTGTAGACCCCGGGGCTTCCCGCCTGCCCGCAGCCGCTACCCCAGGACACGAGGCCGATCAGCCGCCCCTGGGCGACGAGCGGGCCACCGCTGTCCCCCTGACAGGCATCCCGCCCACCCGCGTCCTTCCCGGCACACACCATGGAAGCGGCTTGATAGGCCCCTTCATCACTTCCCGGATACGCCCGCTCACAGACCGAGTCGGACAGTACGTTCACGCTCGCGGACCGCAGACTGAGCGGGTAATTGCCGATGCCTGTCGTATCGCCCCAGCCGTAGACCGCGGCGACCGTGCCGGGCGCGTACGCGGGATCCCCCGAGGGGGCCATACGGATGACCGAGCTCTGGGGCAGCGGGGAGGCGAGGGTGATCACGGCGAAGTCCCCGGCGTTCGTGGCGGCGTCGTACTGCGGATTGACCCAGGTTTCGCGCACCGGGATCTCCTTGCCCTTGCCGGACAGCAGGTCGGTACGGTCCGCGATGATCTTCAAGTCGTGGATCTGCTGCGGTGGCGCCCCCAGCACGAGCGGACTCAGACAGTGGGCCGCGGTCAGCACGAGCGACGGGCCGATCACCACGCCGCCGCAGAACTGCCCGGCCCGCGTACCCCCGAACCGGTCACGGCTGGACAGTGCCACCGTCCACGGACTCTGAGCGATGTCGACCGGATGGCCCCCGATGACGATGTCGTCGGTCGCGGCCGGGGCGGGGGATGCCAGCGGTATGAGAGCGGCGGCGGCCGCAAGGGCCAGTACTGGGGCGAAAGGACGGCGCATGCGCGTTCCTCACTCTGGGATGGTCATGGAACACCCAGAGTGAGCCAGCGGGCGGCGGCGCGCACTCCATGCATGCGCCGAGGGCCCGGCTCCCCATCGGGAGTCGGGCCCTCGGCGACAGTACGGTCGAGACCTAGTCGAGGTAGTCGCGCAGCACCTGCGAACGCGACGGGTGACGCAGCTTCGACATCGTCTTGGACTCGATCTGACGGATCCGCTCACGCGTGACGCCGTACACCTTGCCGATCTCGTCGAGGGTCTTCGGCTGACCGTCGGTGAGACCGAAACGCATGGAGACGACGCCCGCCTCGCGCTCGGACAGGGTGTCGAGGACGGAGTGCAGCTGCTCCTGCAGGAGCGTGAAGCTGACCGCGTCGGCCGGGACGACAGCCTCGGAGTCCTCGATGAGGTCACCGAACTCGCTGTCGCCGTCCTCGCCCAGCGGGGTGTGCAGCGAGATGGGCTCGCGGCCGTACTTCTGGACCTCGATGACCTTCTCAGGGGTCATGTCGAGTTCCTTCGCCAGCTCCTCCGGGGTGGGCTCGCGTCCCAGGTCCTGGAGCATCTGACGCTGCACGCGCGCGAGCTTGTTGATGACCTCGACCATGTGCACCGGGATACGGATGGTGCGGGCCTGGTCGGCCATGGCACGGGTGATCGCCTGACGGATCCACCAGGTGGCGTACGTGGAGAACTTGTAGCCCTTGGTGTAGTCGAACTTCTCGACCGCGCGGATCAGACCGAGGTTGCCCTCCTGGATGAGGTCCAGGAAGAGCATGCCCCGGCCGGTGTAGCGCTTGGCCAGGGACACCACCAGACGGAGGTTGGCCTCCAGGAGGTGGTTCTTGGCGCGACGGCCGTCCTCGGCGATGATCTCCAGCTCGCGCTTGAGCTTCGGGGCGAGCTTGTCCGCGTTGGCCAGCTTGTCCTCTGCGAACAGGCCCGCCTCGATGCGCTTGGCGAGCTCGACCTCCTGCTCGGCGTTGAGCAGGGGGACCTTGCCGATCTGCTTGAGGTAGTCCTTGACCGGGTCGGCGGTGGCGCCGGCCGCGGCGACCTGCTGCGCGGGCGCGTCGTCCTCGTCCTCGTCGGACAGGACGAAGCCCTGGGCGCCGTCCTCGGCGGGCTCCTCGGCACCGGGCTTGCCCGGGGTCTCCTCGACCGCCTCGTCGTCGATGAGCTCGGCGTCGTCCTTCTTGGCGGTGGTCTTCTTCGCGACGGCCTTCTTGGCGACCGTCTTCTTCGCGACGGCCTTCTTGGCGACCGTCTTCTTGGCGGCGACCTTCTTGGCGGACGCGTCCTCAGCCGGATCGTCGGCCACGGGCACTGCCGGGGCGGCGGTGGCGGCGACCTTCTTGGTGGTCACCGTCTTCGCCGCGACCGTCTTGGTGGCGGTGCGCTTGGCCGGACTCTTCGCTGCGACGCTCTTTCGGGTGCGCTTGGGCTCCGCGGCACTGACCATCAGCGTCACACCCTCTTCCTCGAGGATCTGGTTGAGGCTGCGCAGTACGTTCTTCCACTGAGTGGCCGGAATCTGGTCAGCTTCGAAGGCCCGACGCACGTCATCGCCGGCGATCTGCCCCTCAGCCTTTCCCCGCTCAATGAGCGCCATGACAGAGACGGACTCGGCGATCTCCGGCGGGAGCGTACGGGATGTGCTGGCCGACACGAACAACCTCTCGGAACGTTGGAAAACGGCTTCCGGCCCCGTCCACTGCGGACAGGAGCCGACGACCGCCGACTTGGGGATGGGTCGACGGCGCGGGCGGGAGCCGGGAGGATGCACAGCGCCGTGAACGGCGTCCGTATTCCCTCCTCGGCTGTCACCTCTTAGGTCATCGCGCAGTTCCGAAGAGCGTTACGCCCAATCTGCGTGGCCCGAGTCACACCCCATAAGTGCCCAAAAGTGGCCAGATACGGTCAGAGGAGGTCAGCCGATGGACTCATCACCTCAAACCGATGGGTTCATCACCTCAACCGATGGCTTGATCACCTTCATCACATCGTCGGATCCCGCCGGATCCCGGAAGGATCCGACGGGGTCCGGCGGGGGATGTTCCGCCGACCAAGCGATGCCACGAGAGGGCACACGCCCCCCGACCGCGCCGCTCTCGGGGCGCGATCAGTGCTCGCGCGGCGCGGGCACCACGCGCTCCACCTCGGGGTGAACGGCGAGCAACTGCCGCATGGCCGCCTCGGCCGCCGCACCGTCGGCCTCGGCCAGGGCGTCGACGATCCGGCCGTGGTGCGTCAAGGAGGTCTCGTTCGGTCGGTCGCAGCCGGTGACGGGGCCGCCGGAGACCTGGAGCGCGGCCGAGACGATCCCGGAAAGGTGCTCCAGCATGCGATTGCCCGATACCTGGATGAGCAGCGAATGGAACTCCGCGTCGGCCCGCGAGAAGGTGAGCGAGTCACCCTGCGCCATGGCATGGCCCATGATCTCGACCATGTCTCCGAGACGCTGCTGGACCTCCTCGCGCCCGTGCCCGGCGGCCAGACGCGCGGCGAGCGGCTCGATCGTCCAGCGCAGCTCGCTCAGCTCGCGCCGCTGGTCGTCGCGCTGCGGCCCGAAGGCCCGCCATTCGATGATGTCCGGGTCGAGAAGATTCCAGTCACTGACGGGGCGCACGCGCGTACCGACGTTGGGGCGGGCGCTGACCAGTCCCTTCGCCTCCAGGACGCGAAGCGACTCACGGACGACGGTACGGGAGACCTCGAACCGCTGTCCGATCTCCTCGGGGACGAGCGGGCGGTCCGCGCCCAGGTCGCCGGAGACGATCATCTGACCCAGCTGCTGGACGAGTTGGCCGTGCAGTCCGCGTCCGCGGCTGCCCGCGGCGCGCCGGCCGACGCGGCCCAGTTCCGGGTCCGCGCCCTCCCACGCGGAGGCGCCGACGCGTTCGGCACCAGGGCCCTCGGCGTAGGGGTAGCGGTCTAGCCCGCCCGGGCCGGCCAGGCCGGAGTCCGAGGAGCGGGCGGCGGTCATCATGGTGTGCGCAAGGGTACTCACGGATCATTTGTCGGCGCTGTCTCCAACTCCCTTGAGGTCTTTGGTGAAAAGCACACGAAAGGGTGATCGCTCACCGCGTCGCAATTGACGCCTTATCGGAAAGAAATGGGCGTTCTCCGGGGAGTTGTGCACACGGCGGGAACGGAAGGGTAAGGACGGTCGTCATCGCACCCTGCTTCGCAGGGTCGTGAGCAGATACGCGCAGAGCAGAGCGGTCAGCGACAACATCAGGGCACCGCCCACGGGTTGGGCGACAAGGCGCGCCCCGGCCGCGATATAGCGCTCCCCCCCGAACGGCCATTGCATCAGCAGGAGCTCGCGCAGTCGCTCGGAAAACCCGGCCGCCTTCCGCACGGACGGTCCCGCCAAGGTCTTTTGTACGAGTGGTACGACCACGACCGGGACCGCGAGCACCGCCGCGAGCCCGGCGGTGGTGGACCGGAAGATGCCCGCCGCCAGCACTCCCGCCCAGGCGCAGCCCACCGTCAGGCCGATCCAACTCGCGCTCAGCGAAAGCCAGTCCGCTGGAACTCCGACGAGCTCTCGTCCGTAGACGAGATAGAGCATCTCGAGGTCGCAGCCCACCGTGAGGACAGCCAGCGCCAGCGCGGTGACCGAGGCGACGAGGAGTTTGGCGGCGAGCAGTCCCAGACGGCGGGGGACGGTGCCGCGGTCCGCGGCCAGGGCGGGGTGGCGGAACTCCTCGCCGAAGGCGAGCGCCCCGAGCAGTCCCGCGCCGAGCGCCGCGGGCGGCAGAGGGCATTCCCGCGGCCAGGCGGCCAGGAGCCGTGGTTGGGGTGTGTGACCGATTCTGGCCAGGATTACGGACAGCAGGGCGGAGGTGACCAGCACGGTGATCGCGGTGAGGTAGCCGGTGCCCACTCCGGTGGCGCGCCGCAGTTCGTAGCGCAACGGACGCAATGGGTTCGGGGCCTGGCGTACGGCGATGAGGGGCGGGAGCTGGGGCAGGTCCCGCGCGCCGAGCGAAGCAGCCGGAGGGGTCCGCGACTCGACCGGCCCCGGCTCGTCGGCCGTGGCCGCACCGGTCGCGGCTACGGCGGTGGCGGATTCGTCGGTCGCGGGGGCATCGTCCGTGGAGGTGGAGGCCTCGGAGGCAGAGGTCATGAGGGCAGAGGTCATGGTGCCGACGGTCGCGGGGGCGAGGCCCTCGGCAGGGAGTGTGGCATGTGGCCCCATGTCGCCAATCTCGTCGGCGAGTTGGTGTACGAGGATGCCGTGCCGGAAGGCGGTCTCGCCGATGTCGGCGCAGGTGCTGCCGTACACCGAGAGCCGGTTGCCGTCCTCGCGCACGACCTCGACTGAACGCTGCGCGGCGCGGGCCTCCTTGGTGAGCAGGGCGCCGAGGCGGACGGCGTGCGGACTGCGGACGGCGACCCGGGGGCGGAGCCGGGTGCGGGCGAAGTCCGCGGCTTCCTGGTCGGCGACGAGCCGGCCTCCCTCCAGCGTGATGACCTGGTCGGCCGTCCGAGCGGCTTCCTTGGGGTCGTCCGTGCTGAACAGAACGGTGCCTCCGTGGGCCGCGTGCGCCCGAAGAATCCCGTGCAGCCAGCGGCCTTCGGTGATGGAGAGACCGCCGGCGGGGTCGTCGAGGACGAGGGTGTGCGGATCGGACAGCAGCGCACAGGCCAGGCCCAGGCGGCGGTCCATGCCGTGCGACAAGGTGCCCAGGCGCTCGTCGCGCAGGCTCACGAGCCCGACGGCTTCGATCACTTCGTCGACGCGCCGAATCGGGACACCGACGGCCGCACACACCATGCCGAGCTGCCCGCGGACCGTACGCGCGGGATGGCCCGGCACCTCGCCCAGGAGCACACCGACCTCACGCGAGGGATGGGCGATCCGGTGCAGTGGACGGCCTCTGAAGTAGGTGGTTCCGCGGCCCCGCTGGAGTTCGAGCATGAGCCTCAGCGCCGTCGTCTTGCCCGCGCCCGGGGCTCCGAGGAGCGCTGTGACGCGGCCCGAGCGCGCCTCGAAGGACACGTCGTCGACGGCGGGGGGAAGCTCCTTGCGGGGGTTGCTGGTCAATCCGATGGCCTGGATCACTCACAGCAAGATAGCGTGACATTTCTGGTTTTTCGGGCACCTTGCGGTTCATTCGAGGCAGCTCTCCCCACTATTTCGGGGCGACACGCCCCTGTGAGTCGATCCGCCCTCGTCAGACCTCGGGGCGCAGCATCGGCGGATTGAGCAACGTGGCGCCGCCGGCGCGGAACAGCTGCGCGGGTCGGCCGCCCTGGCGCGTGGTCGTACCGCCCGTGGGCACGAGGAACCCCGGAGTGCCCGTCACCTTGCGGTGGAAATTGCGCGGGTCGAGTGCCACCCCCCACACAGCCTCGTACACGCGGCGCAGCTCTCCGACGGTGAACTCGGACGGGCAGAAGGCGGTGGCCAACGACGAGTACTCGATCTTGGACCGGGCGCGTTCCACCCCGTCCGAGAGGATCTGGGCGTGGTCGAAGGCGAGGGGTGCCGCCTGCTCTCCGTCACGGCCGTAACCGCCCTGCTGCAGCAACTCCTCCACGGGCGCCCAGCGCGCGCTGTTGGCGTCGCCTCCGGCCCTGGGCGCGGGCAGATCGGGGGCCAGCGCGAGATGGGCGACGCTGACCACCCTCATCCGCGGGTCGCGTTTGGGGTCACCGTAGGTCGCCAGCTGTTCCAGGTGCGCGCCGTTGTCCTGTGCCGGGGCTGACGGGTCGTGGGCGCGCAGCCCGGTCTCCTCGACCAGCTCTCGCGCGGCAGCCTGTGCCAGATCCTCGTCGGGCCGTACGAAGCCGCCCGGAAGCGCCCATCGTCCCTGGAAAGGCTGCTCGCCCCTCCGTACCGCCAGCGCACACAGGGCATGGCGACGCACGGTCAGCACGACCAGGTCCACGGTCACGGCAAAGGGCGGAAAGGCCGACGGGTCGTAGGGCATGCCGCGATCATAGTCGTCTGCCTGACGATAAACACGCCCTTCGCCAGTCGCTTCCGCTGATGATCCACTTCCGTCCTGTACGGGTCCCACCGGTCGCTGCCGGTTGCCGTTCGAGGACGCGTGGCGCAAGGTCACACTCCCAACTGCAGTCCACCGGCCGCCTCCTCCACCATCGCGAGACCGAGTCTGCTGACACGCACGGAGAACGGGGCGCCCGCGATCCGCAGTCCCGTCAGTCCGATCTCGCCCAGCGGCGCACTACTGACCGGGCGCAGCGTCACCGTCCTGGCCGGGGCGTCGGGGCGGATGCCCGCGAGGGAGGTGAGGAGCAGCACCCCGGCGGCCGCCGCCGTGGCCGCGGGACGACAGGCGGCGGGGTGCGGGAGCGGGGCGCCGCCTTCCGTGCGTTGCTCTCCCGCGTACATCTCGGGCAGCCGGTGTCCGAAGGTCTCGGCCGCCGCCAGCAGGCCCCGGAACAGAGCGCTCGCCTCCTTCTCGTAGCCCGCGGTGACCAGACCGGTGACGGCGGTCGCGGTCTCCTGGACGCGCACGGCGCCGCCGCGGTGTCCGAAGGGGTTGTACGCCGCCTCCTTGGCGCCCAGGCTGCGCAGACCCCAGCCCGAGTCCATGGCCGGGCCGCCGAGCAGCCGTGCGAGCTGCTCGGTCTGCACCTTGTCGAGCAGGCCCGGGGCGAACATGCCGGAGCCGAGCAGTCCCGTGTCGAGGAGGTGGGCGGTGCTCGCGCCGAGGTGGGGTACGAGCCGCCCGTTCGGGGCCCGGGCGGCCGCCGGTCTGCCGCCTCCGCGGTCCTCGGCCCAGAAGTCCCCGCGGAACGCGGTCCGCATCTCCTGGGCCCACTGCACCAGTCCCTCGCCACCCGGCCGTCCGTGCGCGTCGAGCAGATCGGCCCCCAGCAGCGCCGCGCGGTGGGCATGCGCCTGCGTCTCGCAGCGGAACGGCCCGCCGGGGTGCGGGTCGGGCAGATAGGTGCCGTCACCGACGGTGGTCCGCAGCCAGGCGAGGCACCGCTCGGCCGCGGGCAGCAGTTCCTCGGTCTCCTGCTCCGGAAGTCCCCAGCGCCGGGCCTCCGCAAGCAGTACGGGGAACAGCAGGGTCGCCTCGGTGGCCGTGCAGCTCGGAGGCAGGTGCGGGCCCGCGTCCCGGCGCGGGCCGGGGATCAGGCCGGACTGCGCTCCCGGGCCCGCGATTTGGGTGCGGGCGAGGGTCCGCAGCGTGCCCACGGCGAGCCGGGTGCCGAGTGGCAGTGTCATCCGGGCCGCGACCAGTGCCTCGGCCGGCGCCAGGCCGCATCGCCACGGCGCCCCCGCCGCGAGGTACGTGTCCGACGGGTGGGCGGCATCGCGCAGCAGTAGCGCCTGGAGGTCCTCGACGCAGGCGTCCATAAACGCCTGGACCCTAGGGTCGTCACCGGTGGCCCGGGCGGCGGTGAGCGGGCTCGTGGTGCCGCGGCCGACGGCTCTGGCCGGCCCCGCACCGCCCGGTCGCACCCGCAACTCCACGCTCCGGGTGCCACCGGGTGGCAGTTCGAGCTCCCAGCGGAGCAGTCCCGCGGAGGCCAGGGCGTCGGCGGGCGGTGGGTCGGCGGTGACGATCGAGCTCCCTGTGGCACAGGACCATCGCAGGCCCGAGTCATGGACGCTGGCGGGCAGTTCGAGCCCGGCTCGGCCCGAGGCGACGGAGCCGAGCTCCGCGAGATCCGTACCGAGGGCGACCTCGAGGGGCACGCGCAGGGCGCGGGGGGAGGCGCTGCGCAGGGTGATCCGCTCCGTGCCGTCCGCGTCGCGCGTCCGCTCCACGACCACGTCGGGATCCGGGCCGCCGTCGGCGGAGGCGCGCACCGTCCCGACGAAGCGGGCTCGGTCCGCGGCGACCATCCGGGCCTGTACGGCGAGTGGTTCGCGCCCTGCCACTCGAACCTGGCAGCGGGACAGCGTCCGGCGGCCCGCGCGGTAGAACCCCTCCAGCCCGCGGCCGGTCAGCTGCCCCTGGTCCGTGGAGATCGCCAGTCCCGGCAGGGCGACGCAGATCAGGGCGTTGTGCACGGGCGGCAGGTCCGTGGCCCGGCGCGGCCCAGGAAGCGGGGTGTGACGAGCCGTCGGACCGCCTGGTCCCGCGAAAGGGCTCAAAGCGCTCTCGACTCCCGCGAAGGGCACCTGCGAACCGGCGCGACGTGGGAAGGGCTGAGCGGGCCCGCGCAACGGCGGGAGGGCGCCGCCGGGATCGGAGGGTGGAATGGGCAGGGGCATGCGGCTTCCTCGGTCAGTGCGCCTGGGGCGCGCTCGGCGCCGGGTGGGGGGATCCGGAGGGGCGAGGGCGTTCGGCGGCGCGGCCCGGCCACGGGTACCGCCACACAGGCGAACGGAACGTCCCTGTCCGGGGTCACGCCCTGGGCGGGGCAAGCCGACCGAATGGCGGTGGGCTGGCCGGTGGGGCGTGCCGCGGACGGCGTGCACGGGGACGGCTGGTACGGGGACGGCTGGTACACGGCTGGTACGGGGACGGCTGGTACACGGCAGGTACGGGGACGGTGGGGGCCAGGCCAGAGGTTCGGGCTTGGAGATCGCGGGCGCGCGCCGCCCGCCCCTGCCGCGCGGGCTGGGGCGTGCCGCCGCGTCGAGTGGAGTGTCATCCGGTGCCGGGGGCACCTCATATGTCACCCGAACCGGTAATCGGCGATCCGCCCCGCTCCACACGCTCACGTCTCCTCCCCCACAGCCCGCCGGCCGCCCTTGCGGCGGGCACGTGCCCTTTCGCTCGTCGACTCAGGCGCGCGCCCCGGCCCCTCCCCGCCGGGCACGGCCTCATCAGCGGGCCGACGCCGGCTACCCACCCCGGGGTGACGCCCCCTTCCGCGCGGTGCCCCGATCCCCGTCGCGCGTGCCCTGCGCCGGGGTCGGTTCGGGGCGCCCGGCGGCTCGGCGACGTCGCGCGGTGCCGAGCGATCGGGACCCGCCGGCTGTTGCGCTTCCGCCCCTGTCCGGCCGGTGTGCTCCGCGCGCAGGCAGCGGCGGATCGACTCCGGGTTGAGGCCCTCGTTGCACGCCTGGTGCAGGAGACGGGCGAAGAGATAGTCGGGATCGGCGCCGAGTGCCATGGCCAGGGCCTCACGAGCCTCCAGTTCGTCACCGGTCGACCAGGCGACCCACCCGGCGAGGGTGAGGGGTGCCGCCGCATGCTCGCCGTAGGGGCCGACGCAGCGGCGGGCCAGCGCCCGCCAGAGGCGCAAGGCCGGGCCGGCCTCGTCACCCTCCATCCACTCGGCGGCACGGTCGCGGGTTGCTCGGTCCTGAAGTCCGAGGATCAGGGTGGCGGCCTCGTCGTGCTCCAGGAGGCCGTCGTCGCGGAGGTCCGCCGGGCGCGTGCCGGATGCGGTTGGGGCGTCGGCGAACCGCTTCATGATGTGCCGGGCCAGTCCGAGGGTCTCCTCGGCCACCTCCGCACGGCCCTCGCCGTCGAGGATCCTGGGAACCAGGGCCATGCTCGCCGTGTCGAGCGCGGCCCGCTGCTCACGTGCGGCCGCGCCTTCCCACGGAATGAACCGGACAATGAATTCCCTCAGCGATCCGCGCACTTGGAGGCCGGCGTAGGTCGCGGCGGCGGCAAGGACTGAGGTGCCGGGCAGTCCCATCGGATGCCCCTCGGACGAACAGCACCCCTGGCCTGGGCAGCAGTACGACCAGAAGCGGCCGCCGGAGATGCACAGGGCCTCGACGACGGGGACGTCGAGGCGGCCGCAGGCCGTGCGCAGGAACTGCGCGAGCGGCCGCAGACGTTCCATGACGTCCCGTCCCGACTCTCCGGTCTCCGGCTCCTGACAGAGGTAGGCGACCATGCTCTCGGGCCGGGCCCCTCTGCGCTCGCTTCCCATCACCAGTCCTTGTGCGAGCTGATCGGCGACGGACGGCCAGTCGTCCGCGTGGGCCGGGATGCCGAGCCGTGCCCGCCCGCCGAAGCGGCCGCGCCTCTCTGCGTCGTGCAGGGCGACCAGCACGATGCTGTCCTCGGGCCGGTATCCGAGCAGGTAGGGCAGGGCATCGGCCAGTTCGGCCGGTGTGCGCAGGGTCACCTGGTGCTGCCCGGGCAGGTCGTGCCCATCGTGCTCGCCCCGCCCGCTGCGGCCGCCCGGCACGTGACCCGCGCTGTCTCCCCCGTGCCGACCGCGCCCGCTGATGTCATTGTCACCGGACGTGCCGGCGGCTTCGCTGTGATTCGTCATGCCGTGACCATCCCGCGGATCTTGAAATTCCGCTTTGCCCTGTGGATAACCCTGGCCATGACCACGACATGACTTGTCCACAACCCGGCGGCCTCGTTCGCGCGATGTCCGACCCATCGGGTTGCATGGGGCCATGAGCAACGACGACCCACGCCCTCCGACCAACACGGACCCACCCAACGCCGACCTGCGCGGCGCGGCCGATGCCGTACTCGCCCGCCTCGTCGGCGCCCCGGCGGGCGAGGCCCGGCTGCGCGAGGACCAGTGGCGCGCCATCGAGGCCCTGGTGGCCGACAAGCGCAGAGCCCTCGTCGTGCAGCGCACGGGCTGGGGCAAATCCGCCGTGTACTTCGTCGCCACCGCGCTGCTGCGCGAGCGGGGCGCCGGGCCCACGGTCATCGTCTCGCCGCTCCTCGCCCTCATGCGCAACCAGGTGGAGGCGGCCGCCCGCGCCGGTATCCACGCTCGGAGCATCAACTCGTCGAACACGGAGGAGTGGGAGACGATCCAGGCCGAAGTGGCCGCTAGCGAGGTCGACGTGCTCCTGGTGAGCCCTGAGCGGCTCAACAATCCCGACTTCCGCGATCAGGTACTGCCCAAGCTCGCCGCTGCGACCGGCCTGCTCGTGGTCGACGAGGCACACTGCATCTCCGACTGGGGGCACGACTTCCGGCCGGACTACCGCAGGCTGCGCACGATGCTCGCCGATCTCCCGCCGGGCGTCCCCGTCCTGGCCACCACCGCGACCGCCAACGCCCGCGTGACGGCCGATGTGGCCGAGCAGCTGGGCACCGGCGCCAGCACCGACGCACTCGTCCTGCGCGGTCCGCTGGACCGGGAGAGCCTGAGTCTCGGCGTGCTGCGGCTGCCGGACGCCGCCCACCGCATGGCCTGGCTCGCCGAGCACCTGAGCGACCTGCCGGGCTCGGGCATCATCTACACGCTCACCGTGGCAGCAGCCGAGGAGGTCACCGCGTTCCTGCGCCAGAGCGGGCACACCGTCGTCTCGTACACCGGTAAGACGGAGAACGCGGACCGCCAGCAGGCCGAGGAGGACCTCCTCGCCAACCGCGTCAAGGCCCTGGTCGCCACATCCGCGCTGGGCATGGGCTTCGACAAGCCCGACCTCGGATTCGTGGTGCACCTGGGCTCCCCCTCCTCCCCCATCGCGTACTACCAGCAGGTGGGACGAGCGGGCCGCGGGGTGAAGCATGCCGAGGTGCTTCTCCTGCCGGGCAAGGAGGACCAGGCGATCTGGGAGTACTTCGCGTCGATCGCCTTCCCTCCGGAGGAGCAGGTGCGCCGGACCCTGGATGTCCTGGCCCGCGCCGAAAGGCCGCTCTCGCTGCCCGCCCTCGAACCCCTGGTGGAGCTGCGCAGGTCCCGTCTGGAGACGATGCTGAAGGTGCTCGACGTGGACGGCGCGGTGCGGCGCGTCCAGGGCGGCTGGATCTCCACGGGCGTGCCCTGGACGTACGACACCGAGCGCTACGCCTGGGTCGCCAAGCAGCGGGCCGCCGAGCAGCAGGCGATGCGCGACTACGTGTCGACCACCGGCTGCCGGATGGAGTTTCTGCGGCGCCAGCTCGACGACGAGCTGGCGAAGCCGTGCGGGCGCTGCGACACCTGCGCGGGAGCCCGGTTCGAGGCGTCCGTGTCCCCCACCGCACTCGACGCGGCCAACGGCGAGCTGGGCCGCGCCGGTGTCGACGTCGATCCCCGCAAGATGTGGCCGACGGGCCTGCCGGCCGTCGGCGTCGACCTGAAGGGGCGAATCCCGGCAGGCGAACAGGCCGCACCGGGGCGCGCCTTGGGGCGGCTCTCGGACATCGGCTGGGGCAACCGGCTGCGGCCGATGCTCACCCCCCAGGCACCGGACGGACCCGTGCCGGATGATGTGGCGAAGGCCGTGGTCGGCGTCCTGGCCGACTGGGCGAAGGGGCCCGGCGGCTGGGCCTCCGGGCGGCCCGACGCGCAGCCGCGCCCGGTCGGCGTCGTCACCATGGCCTCGCGCAGGCGTCCACAGTTGATCCAGTCGTTGGGCGCGCGGATCGCGGAGGTCGGCCGACTGCCGCTGCTGGGGTCCGTGGAGTACGTGGGCGAGGCCGTCTCACAGGTCCACCGGAGCAACAGCGCCCAGCGGCTCAAGGCACTCGACGGGGCGCTGGCCGTGCCGCCCGCGCTGGCGGCCGCCCTCAAGGAAGCAGGCGGTCCCGTGCTGCTCGTGGACGACGCCACCGAGACGGGCTGGACGCTCGCGGTCGCCGCGCGCATGCTGCGACGATCCGGGGCGCAGGGGGTGTTGCCGCTGGTCCTGGCCGTACAGGCGTGACCCATGTGTCGCTATCAAGAACAGTGGGCAGGGATATACACGACGTATAGCCGGAAAACGGTCGGTGGCCCCAATTGCTCGTTGCCGCAACCAAGTTCGACAGGAAGAATTGAGGTCCGCTCCCCGTACGGCTCGCCCGTGATCCGGTAGGGCTCTGCTGCGGCGTGCGCTCCCCCAAGTCCGACCCCGCCCGCTGTGTGGGCGCGTAGCCGAAGGGAGGACCGTGACCTTCGGATTCGCTCCGTCCTCGGCGGCATCCATGTCGACGTCTGCCGATCTGTCTGCCGCTTCCGCCAACCCACTGACCCGTATGCTCGAACCCGCCGAATGGGCCGCTGCGGGGATTCCGCTGCTGCGCAATCCCCGGGAGGTCGTCAGCGGATTGCACGCACGGCACCGGCCGAGACCCACGACCGCCATCGTGGCCGTCCTCGACGCGGACGAGCGGCTGCGGGCGAGCGCCTCGTTCACCCGGCGGTCGGCTCCGGCCGACGGCTGGATGTTCCGCAACTCCCTGCTGGCGCAGCTGCGCCGGGTGATCCCGCACGACCTGCGGCGCCGCACCCCGGTACGCACGGCGGTGCTGCTCTACTGCCGCGAGGGCGACGCACGTTGGACCGAGGAGGACGGGGCGTGGATGTGGGGGCTGCGGGACGCCTGTACCCTCCACGGGCTGCGCTGCGGGGCGTACATCACACTGACGCACGACGGCTGGCAGGTACTCGGCGAGGGCCGTGGCGGACGCCGTCCGAGCGCGGACTCCCCGCCTGAGTCCTTCGCCCTGACCGAGGCACCACCGCCCCTCCCACGTACCGGGGGCGTCGCGTCGGAGGTGCTGCGCCGGGCGGCCGCCCGCTGAGTCTGCCGCGGCCGTGCGGCGTCGGCGCCCGCCCAGCCGACCCGCCTTGAGGGCCACTGTGGGGCACTCGTCCCCGCCCGGGCGCGTCCGCCGGCGCCCCGGTGGCCCCCGCGGCGCAGGGACGGAGCGGGGGCAGTGCCGTAGCGCTCGCGCCCGATCCAGCGGTGTACGCGCCCCTCCGGAACGCCCGTAGTGACTGCTTGCTTGCCGAGGCCACGGTGACGGCGGTGGGCGTCTCCGTGGGCGGGGTGTCTCTTCGGTGTACGCCATCGCCGGACGGCCTGGTGGCCGTCCGCAGGACTGCAGGCACACGGACTCCGTGCACACGCACTACATGCGCGCGCGGTCCTCGGGCACACAAGCTCCAGGCACGGCGAAACGACCGCCGTACAGGTGGTGCCGTGGTGGCACCACCATCACGCCCGAGACATCACCCCGACCGTTGCCCGAGCGAATCCCGGACGGTGTCCGGGATTCGTTCAGACTCCGGCGCCCAGCACCGAGTTGATCTGCTGCGGGTCGCCGCAGACGATCAGCAGGGCGCCGGCCCGGCCGAGGGCCAGGGGCAGGGCGGTGGCGGCGGCAGCGTCGGGACCGCCGTTGACGGCGACCACGACCACGGGACGGGACGCGGCCCGGCCCACGACGGAGGCGTCGGCGTAGAAGACGTCGTCGCCCGCGTCGTGCTGCGCCCAGTAGGCGGCTTCGCCGAAGGAGAGTTCGTGCGCGGCCCACGGGTGCGGTTCACCGGTGGTGATCACCAGCACCTCACCGGGGGCTCGGCCCGACTCCAACAGCAGGTCGACCGCTTCTTCGGCGGCGTCCAGCGCGCCCTCGGCCGAGGCCGGGATCAGCTGGATCTGTGGGGTGGCGGCAGCGGGCGCGGCCGCCGGGGCGGATGACCCCGGCGTGGCCACGACCGGCTCACGCGGGGTGCGTTGGGCCGGCATCGGCCGGACAGGTCCCGGACGTCCGGGACGCGGCGGAGCCGCGGGACGGGGACCGGGTACGGGACGGGGGGTCGGCGCGGTGCGGCCACTGGCCGGAGTCGCGCGGGGACCCTGGGCACTCTCGTGAATCTGAGGCTCCTCGGGAATGAGAGGCATGAGCTGATATTTATCAAACGCCGGTGCGACTCGCGTCGGCGGGTGGCACATGAGTGCGAGCGGAACCGTCAGAAATCGAAGCCGAGCTGACCTTCGATCTCCGGACCGCTTCCGTCCGCCCAGCTGCGGACCTTCTTGAGGTGCCGCCACTGGGGCAGCGCATCAAGATACGCCCATGACAGCCGGTGGTACGGAGTGGGGCCCCGTTCCTCCAGTGCGGCCTTGTGCACCGGAGACGGATACCCGGCGTTGGCCGCAAAACCGAAGTCTGCATGGTCGACACCCAGTTCGGCCATCATTTTGTCGCGCTGAACCTTGGCGATCACCGAGGCCGCCGCGACGGCCACGCAGGACTGGTCACCCTTGATCACCGTGCGAACCCGCCACGGCGACCCGAGGTAGTCGTGCTTCCCATCGAGGATGACCGCGTCGGGGCGGACGGGCAAGGCCTCCAGGGCCCGCACTGCGGCCAGGCGCAGCGCGGCCGTCATCCCCAGGTCGTCGATCTCCTCGGGGGAGGCATGCCCCAGGGCGTACGACGTCACCCATTTCTCCAGCTCCGCGGCCATCACGGTACGGCGCTTGACGGTGAGGAGTTTGGAGTCGGTGAGGCCCTCGGGCGGACGGCGCAGTCCCGTGACGGCGGCGCAGACGGTGACCGGGCCGGCCCACGCACCACGGCCCACCTCGTCGACACCGGCAATGATCTTCGCTCCGGTCGTGGCGCGGAGGGAGCGCTCGACGGTGTGAGTAGGTGGTTCGTACGGCATGGCGCCCTCAGCCTACGCCGCCCCGAACCCCTCGCGACACCCAGGTTTCCCTGAGCGACCACAGCCCCGGTACCGACACGAACCAGTCACCCGGCGATCCACGGATTCAGGCCCCGGCCGCCCGCGGATCAGCCCCCGCCCGTCGCAGCAGCGGGACCATCAGCTGATCGATCATCTCCTCCAGATCCCGTTCACTCCATTCGCTCGCGCACACCTTTGAGCGATACATCATCATCGCCGGAATGACGTCGAAGACGTAGGAGTTCGCGGCGTCCGGTCGGACCTCTTCCCGCTCGATTCCTCGGTGAACGATGTCTCGCAGCAGATGCTTGGTCGGCTCGACGACCCCTCCGGTGATCAGACTCTGAAAGCGTTCCGCCTGCGCCACATCACATTCGTGAAGCACTGAGCGCAGTGCGAATCCGGGCTGCGAGTACATCGCCTCACGTACCTGTCGGCACAGTTCCAGCAGATCGTCCCGGACGCTTCCGAGGTCGGGGGCCTCCGTCAGGCTCGGCAGTCCGGCCTTCAGCGCGTCCGCGACGAGGTCCTCCTTGGACGGCCAGCGGCGGTAGACCGCGGCCTTGCCGGTCTGGGCCCGGGCGGCGACGCCCTCCATCGTGAGGCCGTTCCAGCCGACCGTGCTGAGCTGCTCGAGCGCGGCGTCGAGGATCGCGCGTTCGAGCACGGCACCGCGTCGGCGCAGGGAGGCCGCCTGAGCGGGAGCGGCCGTCCAACGCGAAGTAACCATCTGAGTCTCTCCGTTGTGCATGGGGGAGCGGGGAGTTCGGGGAGGGCGAGCGGTCAAGTGGCGACACGCGGCGGCGACTTCAGTGAACGCTTGCGTTCACTGTCGGGGACTCACTACCGTTGACGCAACAGTGAACGCGAGCGTTCACTAACGCACTTATGGGGGACCCATAGTGACAACCTCTCAAACCTCTCAGTTGATCCGGGAATCAAGGCCAGGAGCGGCTCGCCGGGAGGGGCATCCCGGCATCGCACTCGCCGTCATCGCGGCCTGCCAACTCATGGTGGTACTCGACTCGACGATTGTGAACATCGCCCTCCCGCACATTCAAGACGCGCTCAAATTCAGCACGACGGACCTGACCTGGGTGATCAGCGCGTACACCCTCACCTTCGGTGGCCTGCTCCTGCTCGGCGGCCGCGCGGGTGACATCCTCGGCCGCCGCCGGGTCTTCATGACCGGCATCATGCTGTTCACGCTCGCCTCGCTGCTCGGTGGACTCGCCCAGGAACCCTGGCAGTTGCTGGCCGCGCGGGCCCTCCAGGGCGTGGGTGGCGCGATAGCGTCGCCCACCGCGCTGGCACTCATCACCACCACCTTTCCCGAGGGCCCGGCACGGAACCGGGCCTTCGCCGTCTTCGCCGCGGTCTCCGCGGGTGGCGGCGCCATCGGGCTCCTTGCGGGCGGCATGCTCACCGAGTGGCTCGACTGGCGCTGGGTGCTCTTCGTGAACGTGCCCATCGGTGTGCTGATCACCGTGCTCGCCCCGATGTACATCAACGAGTCCGAGCGCCATCCGGGGCGCTTCGACGTCGCGGGCGCGCTCACCTCGACGGCCGGTATGGCCTCCCTGGTGTACGGGTTCATCCGCGCCTCGGAGGAGGGCTGGCGCGACAGCCTCACGATCGGGTCCTTCGCCACGGCGCTCGTCCTGTTGCTGGGCTTCGCGTTCATCGAGACCCGGGCGAAGGAACCGATCACCCCGCTGAAGATGTTCGGCGACCGCAACCGCTCCGGCACATACGTGATCATGCTCAGTCTGGCCGCGGCGATGTTCGGGATGTTCTTCTTCATCGTCCTGTTCGTGCAGAACGTACTGGGCTACAGCCCGATCCAGGCCGGTCTGGCGTTCCTGCCCGTGACGGCGGCGATCGGCATCGGAGCGGGGCTGTCGCAGCGGTTCCTGCCGGTCCTCGGGCCCAAGCCGTTCATGGTCGTCGGCTCCGCCCTCGTCGCGCTCGGGCTCGGCTGGCTGACCTTCATGAGCCCCGACAGCACGTACGTCGGCGGGGTGCTCGGCCCGATGCTGCTCTTCGCCTTCGGTATGGGCCTGAACTTCGTGACACTGACCCTGACCGCGGTCTCCGGCGTCGCCCAGCACGAAGCGGGCGCCGCGTCCGGACTCCTCAACGTCACCCAGCAGGTGGGCGGTTCACTCGGTCTGTCCATCCTGACCACGGTCTTCGGCTCGGCCAGCCGGGACGAGGCGGAGAAGCAGCTGCCGAAGTTCCTGGCGAACGCCTCGCCCGAGCAGAAGGCGGAGTTCGCCAAGACCCACCAGCTGCCCGCTCCCTGGGGCCACGACGTGCTCGCCCAGGGCATCTCGACCGCCTTCGTCCCGGCCGTCGCGATGGCGGTACTGGCCCTGGCCACGGCCGCACTCGTGATCCGGGTCCGCAAGAGCGACCTGGAGGCCCTCGCGGGCACGGCGGGGCCCGCCGGAGGCTGAGGCGGGGGCTGCGGAGGCGCCGGGCCCCGGTCCGGGCAACAGACAGCTCGGACCGCGGTCCGGTCGTGCGCAGCGGGACGGCACGCCTGGGCCAGCCTTGCAGGCAGCTGTACGGCACCGGGGCGGGCCTTGAGGACGTACGGCACCCGGTGTCCGGGCCTCGCGGCCAGCCGTACGGCGGCGAGGAAGGGCCGTCAGGCCGGGGTACGGCATCGCGGGCGGCCCGGCAGGCCACTGCTGTACAGCGCCGACGTCCAACCCTGTGCGGCGCGCTACCCCACGAGCCGCCGGACGCCCGGAGCCGCGTACCCGTGCCGCGCGAGGCCCACCCGGCCCCTGCCGGAGCACCGCGTTCCGCGGGGACTCCCCGGCGTCGCCGAACCGTCCCGGCGGCCTAAGCCCCCGCCCGCACCCAACCCGGCAGGCTCTCCGTCCGCTCCACCCACTCCCCCGGCGGCGCCCCCGCCTTGCCCGCGGCGATCACACCGCCGACGATGGCGCAGGTCGTGTCCATGTCGCCGCCCACCTGGGCGGTCGACCAGAAGCCCTCTTCGTAGTCACCCAGGGCCCGGGCCGCGGACCAGAGTGCGAACGGCACCGTGTCGTGCGCCGTCGTACGCCGCCCACAGCCCAGTACGGCGGCGACCGTCGCGGTGTCCCCGTAGTCGAGCATGTCGCGAGCGCGCCGCAGTCCGGCTCCGACAGCGCTGCGCGGGACGAGCGCGACGACGCCGTCGAGCAGCGCCTCGGCACTCGGCGGGCTCGCCGGGTCGGCCGCCAGGGCGGCGGCCGCGGCGACGGCCATGGCGCCCACGACGGCCTCGCGGTGCTGGTGGGTGGTGTATGCCGAGATCTCCGCCTGGTGGACCGCCTGCTCCGGGTCGTCCGCGTACCAGGCCCCCAGGGGGGCGATCCGCATCGCGGCGCCGTTGCCCCACGAGCCCTGTCCCTTGAAGAGGGCGGATGCCAGCTCCCGCCAGTCGCCCCCCTCCTGGATCTGCCGCAGCAGCCGGTTGACCGCGGGGCCATAACCCCGGTCGACGTCGTGGTGCTCGGCGAAGGAGCCGGCCAGCGCGTCCTGGTCGATGCGGCGGTGCCGGGCCAGAACGGCCACTACGGAGGAGGCCATTTCGGTGTCGTCCGTCCACTGCCAGGGGCCGGACGGCAGCTCGCGTCGCTTGAGCAGCGGATAGTTCACAGGCACGAAGAACCGCGAGCCCAGCGCGTCCCCCACCGCGAGTCCACGCAGGCTGGCCAGGGCGCGGTCCAGGCGTCCGCCGGGAGAGGAATCAGAGGTCATCGCCCTGCCACTCTATCCCTGCGTCCCCGTACGACTCGGGTTCACACCAGCGTTCGAACGGACGGTCAAGCGTGTACCTCCCGTCGTCACCGAGGACGAGCATCCGCATCTCGGCGTTCCCCGGATTCGACAGCGATTCGAACTCCGCGACCGTCCAGTGGAACCAGCGCATGCAGAACAGGCGCATGGCAAGACCGTGGGTCACCAGGAGCACGTTCGTCGGGTGGTCGGGGGCCTCGAAGCTCCGGTAGAGACTCTCCAGGAAGCCGCCGACCCGGTCGTAGACGTCAGCGCCGGACTCGCCCTGCGCGAAGCGGTAGAAGAAGTGCCCGTACGCGTCCCGGTAGGCCTTCTGGAGGCGTACGTCGTCGCGGTCCTGCCAGTTGCCCCAGTCCTGCTCGCGCAGCCGCGGCTCCTCGCGCACCCGTATGAGCCCGGGATCCAGGTGGAAGGCGCGGAGCGTCTCGTGGGTACGGCGATAGGGAGAGACGTAAACGCTTACGCGCTCTCGCCCGAAGACCTCCCGCAACCGTTTTCCCGTCTCCTCCGCCTGCTGCCACCCCTTCTCGGTGAGCGCCAGAGCGTGGTCGGGCTCGCGTTCATAAACGGTGTCATCGGCGTTGCCCGCTGACTCGCCGTGCCGGACAAGGACGATACGCCGTGGTCGAACCATGCCAAGACCCTAAAACGGCTGACGGCCGATCGAGCACTCCTACGGGCTCCATACGGCGTAGGTCACATGTTCTCCGCGCAGATCACACCCGCGGACGGCACTCCGGTCAGACCGTCCACGAGGGCTCCAGCGCCACTATGTCGCCGGTCAGGGCCGCGACATCGGCCTCCGTCTGGGCACGCAGCGCGAGCCGTTCCACGCGCTCGGCCCGGTATTTACCGTGTTCGGCGGCCGACTGCCACATGGACAGGATCAGGAACTCATGGCCCGGGGCCTCACCGAACAGGCCCCGCACCATGCCGGGCGAGCCCGCCATCGCGGGATTCCAGACCTTCTCCTGCATCAGCGCGAAGTGTTCGGCCCGTTCCTCGTGGATGCGGCAGTGGGCCACCCGCAACAGGTCGGTGTCCGTGAAGCGCGGCTCGAAGCCGGTCTTCACATCGAACCGGTGATCGAAGAGTTTGGCCTGCGACTCCTTGAAGGTCCCCGACTGGGCAGCCGCGAGCCGGTCGTGCGATCGGGCCATGAAGGAGTCGTAGAAGGCACGGCTCTCCCAGAAGGCGAAGATGTGCGCCACTCCGGGCCGCCCCCGGCTCCAGCCCCCGCCCTGCCCCCGGAATCCCGGCTCACCCAGCAGCCCCGCCCACTTTCGCTGCCCCCGCTCGAAACCGCGGCGGTCCACCACGGTGCAGCGAATCCACTTGACCAGCACCGCGCCATCGTAAGGCCACGGAGCGTGGCGCCGGTCACGCTCCGGCAGAGTGCACCCGCGCGAGCGCCCCCGCGCGCGTGGCACGATGGACAACAGGCCTTGACAACAGAGCAGTTGGGGGCTGAAGAAGATGGGGACGGGGAGGGGGAGATCCGATGACCGGTCTCAACAAGGGCATCCGCAAGGTCGAGCTCGCTGTGAAATGGGACCCGAGTCCCGTAGGTGAGCCCGCGACCGACCTCGACATCATCGCGGCGACGTACGTGGCCGCCGATCCGTACGGAAGTCCCGCCTATGTGGTGCACTTCGACAGCCGCTCCCCGGACGGCACCATCTACCTGAACCGGGACAGCAAGGACGGCAAGGGCTTCGGCTGGGACGAGGTCATGACGCTGGAACTCGACCGCCTCAACAGCGGCTACACGCGTGTGGTGGTGGGCGTACTCATCCAGCAGCGTTCCGGCCACAAGTCGTTCGTGGGCGTCCTCAACCCGGGCCTGCGCATGCGGGAGGGCTACACCGTGCTGGCGGAGGACAACTTCGGCGGCGTCCTGGGGGCGACTGCCGCGACCGTCGGCGAGTTCGTACGCGACGCCTCCGGAGAGTGGACCTTCCTACCGGGGATCCACGGCTACGACACCGACCCGGCGGAGTTCCCGCGCGTCATGGGCACGCGCCACGACGCCTGAAACAGCCCTCTCCGTAGGACACGTCTGAAACAGCCTTCCCCGTAGGAGCGAGAAAACGCCGAAGGGCGGCACGACCGGTGGTCGTGCCGCCCTTCAGGGCTTCAGGTCAGCTGCAACCGCTGGTCGAGCCGCAGCCCTCGCAGATGTAGCAGGAACCGGCCCGCTGCATCTTCGTACCGCAGGAGAAGCACAGGGGGGCGTCCGCCTGGATGCCCAGTTGCATCTCCACCAGTTCGGCACTGGTGTGGGCCTGCTTCGGGGCGGGCTTCGCCACCTCGACCTCGGCCTTCGGGGTGGCGACGGCCTTCAGCTCCTGCGCGCGGGGCGCGGACTGGGCCAGACCCTCGACGTCGACCTCGTCGTCGGACGGCTCGTACGAACCGGTCTCCAGGTGACGCTGACGCTCCTCGGCGGAGTGGATGCCGAGCGCGGAGCGCGTCTCGAAGGGCAGGAAGTCCAGCGCCAGGCGACGGAAGATGTAGTCGACGATCGACTGCGCCATCCGCACGTCCGGGTCGTCCGTCATGCCGGCCGGCTCGAAGCGCATGTTCGTGAACTTCGAGACGTACGTCTCCAGGGGCACGCCGTACTGCAGACCCACGGAGACCGCGATCGAGAAGGCGTCCATCATGCCCGCGAGGGTGGAGCCCTGCTTCGACATCTTCAGGAAGACCTCGCCGAGACCGTCGTCCGGGTAGGAGTTGGCGGTCATATAGCCCTCGGCGCCGCCCACCGTGAAGGAGGTGGTGATGCCGGGACGGCCCTTGGGAAGGCGCTTGCGGACCGGGCGGTACTCGACGACCTTCTGGACCGTCTCGCGGATGGTCGCCTCGGCCTTGGCGGTGACCTCGGCCTTCTCCTTCTCCTTGGTCTTGGCGGAGAGGGGCTGGCCGACCTTGCAGTTGTCGCGGTAGATCGCGAGCGCCTTGACGCCCATCTTCCACGCCTCGAAGTAGACCTCTTCGACGTCCTCGACGGTCGCCGTCTCCGGCAGGTTGACCGTCTTGGAAAGCGCGCCGGAGATCCAGGGCTGGATCGCGGCCATCATGCGGACGTGGCCCATCGCGGAGATGGAGCGCTCGCCCATGGCGCAGTCGAAGACCTCGTAGTGCTCGTGCTTGAGGCTCGGGGCGTCGACGACATTGCCGTTCTCGGCGATGTGGGCGACGATCGCCTCGATCTGCTCCTCCTGGTAGCCCAGGCGGCGCAGGGCCTGCGGAACGGTGCCGTTGACGATCTGCATCGAGCCGCCGCCGACCAGCTTCTTGAACTTGACCAGCGCGAGGTCGGGCTCGAGGCCGGTGGTGTCGCAGGACATCGCGAGACCGATGGTGCCGGTCGGGGCGATGACCGAGGCCTGCGCGTTTCGGAAGCCGTTCTTCTCACCGAGGTGCAGCACGTCCTGCCAGGCCTCCGTGGCGGCGGCCCAGATCGGCGTGTCGAGGTCGTCCACACGGACGGCCACGGCGTTGGCGTCGGAGTGCTGCTTCATGACGCGCTGGTGCGGCTGCGCGTTGCGGGCGTAGCCGTCGTACGGGCCGACGACCGCGGCGAGCTCGGCGGAACGCCGGTACGAGGTGCCGGTCATCAGCGAGGTGATGGCACCGGCGAGGGCGCGACCGCCGTCGGAGTCGTACGCGTGACCGGTCGCCATCAGGAGGGCGCCCAGGTTGGCGTAGCCGATGCCCAGCTGACGGAAGGCGCGGGTGTTCTCGCCGATCTTCTGGGTCGGGAAGTCCGCGAAGCAGATGGAGATGTCCATCGCGGTGATGACCAGCTCGACGACCTTGGCGAAGCGCTCGACCTCGAAGGACTGGTGGCCCTTGCCGTCGTCCTTGAGGAACTTCATCAGGTTCAGCGAGGCGAGGTTGCAGGACGTGTTGTCCAGGTGCATGTACTCGCTGCACGGGTTCGAGCCGTTGATACGACCGGACTCCGGGCACGTGTGCCAGTGGTTGATCGTGTCGTCGTACTGGATGCCCGGGTCGGCGCAGGCCCAGGCGGCCTCGGCCATCTTGCGGAAGAGCGTCTTGGCGTCGACCTCCTCGATGACCTCGCCGGTCATCCGGGAGGTGAGACCGAACTTGCCGCCCTCCTCGACCGCCTTCATGAACGTGTCGTTCACACGGACCGAGTTGTTGGCGTTCTGGTACTGGACGGACGTGATGTCGTCGCCGCCCAGGTCCATGTCGAAGCCCGCGTCACGGAGGGCGCGGATCTTCTCCTCCTCCTTGACCTTGGTCTCGATGAAGTCCTCGATGTCGGGGTGGTCGACGTCGAGGATGACCATCTTGGCCGCGCGGCGCGTGGCGCCACCCGACTTGATCGTTCCTGCGGAGGCGTCGGCACCACGCATGAAGGAGACGGGACCCGAGGCGTTGCCACCCGAGGAGAGGAGCTCCTTGGAGGAGCGGATACGGGAGAGGTTCAGGCCGGCGCCGGAGCCGCCCTTGAAGATCATGCCCTCTTCCTTGTACCAGTCGAGGATCGACTCCATGGAGTCGTCGACGGAAAGGATGAAGCAGGCCGAGACCTGCTGGGGCTGAGGCGTCCCGACGTTGAACCAGACCGGGCTGTTGAAGCTGAAGATCTGGTGCAGGAGGGCGTACGCCAGTTCGTGCTCGAAGATCTCTGCGTCGGCGGGCGAGGCGAAGTACTTGTAGTCCTCGCCGGCCTTCCGGTACGTCTTCACGATGCGGTCGATGAGCTGCCTGAGGCTCACCTCGCGCTGCGGGGTGCCCACGGCACCCCGGAAGTACTTGCTGGTGACGATGTTGACCGCGTTCACCGACCAGAAGCCGGGGAACTCGACGCCACGCTGCTCGAAATTGATCGAGCCGTCGCGCCAGTTGGTCATGACGACGTCACGGCGCTCCCACTCCACCTCGTCGTACGGGTGCACGCCGGGGGTGGTGTGGATGCGCTCGATGCGCAGTCCCTTGCTGGCCTTGGTGCCCTTGGCGCGGGAACCTCGTGCCGGACCGCTCGCCGTCTCTGTCATGCCGCCTCCCTGTATCGGGCTAAAACGCCCTGAAGTGCCACGTTCTTCCCATGGCACGGTGTGTGTCTGGTGCTGCGCGCGCCGCTACGCGGCTGCCCGCAACAGGTCTTTGGTCGCCACCGATGGGGGCCGATCCGAGTCGGCCCTTCCGTCAGTCGGCGGCGTTGGCGGGCACGGGGACCTGGACGGTCCCTCCGGACCCACGGTCGCTTTCCGGACGCTCCGCGTCCGCGGCTGCCACGTCCGCATCCGCCTCGCCCGCGTCTTCCTCGTCCGCGGCGGGGCGTCGCCTCGTCTCTTCCCTGAGTTCCACGATGGCGGCCTCGAAGTCCTCGAGCGAGTCGAACGCCCGGTACACGGACGCGAATCGCAGATAGGCGACGAGGTCGAGTTCCTGCAACGGGCCGAGTATGGCCAGACCCACGTCATGGGTGGTCAGCTCGGCGCTCCCGGTGGCCCGCACCGCCTCCTCGACCCGCTGGCCGAGCTGGGCGAGCGCGTCCTCGGTGACCGGCCGCCCCTGGCACGCCTTGCGCACGCCGTTGATGACCTTGGTACGACTGAAGGGTTCGGTGACGCCGGACCGCTTGACCACCATCAGCGAGCACGTCTCCACCGTCGTGAAACGACGGGAGCAGTCGGGGCACTGGCGGCGCCTGCGGATCGACGTGCCGTCATCCGTCGTACGACTGTCGACGACACGGCTGTCGGGGTGCCTGCAGAAGGGGCAGTGCATGGCTCCAACCCTCCTTCACAGCACGACTCATAGACCTCGCGAGACCTCTCGGGCCCCTCGAAGCAGCCCCAAGCATAGGCGATGACCGGAGGCTCGAAGACCCGGGGGACCACAACTTCTGGGCTGCTACAGCAATCCAACCACTAGATGTGGGGATCGACCCCTAAATTCACCCAGGACACGCGTGTCGCACACGTAATGGCATGTGCCGCGCGGTCATACCGATCCCGGGCACGCGGGGATACCGTGGTCAGCGCGCGGAAGGGGGCCGGTACCCGACTTACGGGGTGCCGGATGGCAGACTGGGCCGCGGCCCACATCTGTCGGCACGGTCATCGCCCCGGCGGTGAAGAGTACAGCAATGAGCCCTTATGTCCGCCGAATGAAGCGTTGGCTATACACCGAGACACGTGATCACGGTAGGTAATCCGCGATTTTTCACTCGAACGTGTGTTTGGCGCAACCTTTCGAAAGCAACTACCGTTGTCCAGCAGGGAGACCATCGAGAGGGGCCGACGTGACCACCACCGCAGACAGTGCCACCATCACTGCCCAGGACCGCTCCCAGGGCCGACTCGAGCCGGTGCATGCGATGAACGAAGCCACGAATCATGAGGGGCCCAAGCGCTCCCTGCCAGGGCGACCTCCAGGCATCCGCGCCGACAGCTCGGGACTCACCGACAGGCAGCGCCGGGTGATCGAGGTCATCCGGGACTCCGTGCAGCGGCGCGGCTACCCGCCGTCGATGCGGGAGATCGGACAGGCGGTCGGCCTCTCCAGCACCTCGTCGGTCGCCCACCAGCTGATGGCACTGGAGCGCAAGGGCTTCCTGCGCCGCGATCCGCACCGCCCGCGGGCGTACGAAGTCCGGGGCTCCGACCAGTCCTCGGCGCAGCCCACGGACACGGCGGGCAAGCCTGCCGCGTCGTACGTCCCACTCGTCGGCCGTATCGCCGCCGGTGGCCCGATCCTGGCCGAGGAGTCGGTGGAGGACGTCTTCCCCCTCCCCCGGCAGCTGGTCGGTGACGGCGAGCTGTTCGTCCTGAAGGTCGTCGGCGACTCGATGATCGAGGCCGCCATCTGCGACGGGGACTGGGTGACGGTCCGGCGCCAGCCGGTCGCGGAGAACGGCGACATCGTGGCCGCGATGCTGGACGGCGAGGCCACGGTGAAGCGGTTCAAGCGCGAGGACGGCCATGTGTGGCTCCTCCCGCACAACGCCGCGTACCAGCCGATTCCCGGCGACGAGGCGACCATCCTGGGCAAGGTGGTGGCGGTGCTGCGGCGCGTGTGACAGCACATGCCGGGCGGGAGACCCCGCCCCGCCCTTGACCGGGCCCCGGGACCACCTGCGCCGGTTCCGGGGCCCTGTGCGTTGCCCTCCGGGGGTCGGGCGGGGGCAGCGTGCGCGGCGTCCAGAGATGGTCCGCCCCGACGAGTACGCGCCCCTGAAGGGGTTTTGCTCGCCGGGGGGCGGGAGGATCGCCCACAGAACACGAGAGATATACGCGGACGCCGAGCGATATGCGCAGGCGCCGAGCGACATACGCGGGCCCCGGGCAACACGCGCAGACGCGCACGCCTGGCCACATGCGCAGACGCCGGACGGCATACGCGGGCCCCGGACAACACGCGCAGACACGCACGCCTGGCCACATGCGCAGACCCCGGACGGCATACGCGGGCCCCGGACAACACACGCAGACACGCACGCCTGGCCACATGCGCAGACCCCGGACGGCATACGCGGGCCCCGGACAACACACGCAGACACGCACGCCTGGCCACATGCGCAGACCCCGGACGGCATACGCGGGCCCCGGGCAACATGCGCAGACGCCGGTCGACATAACGCCGGCCCTGGGTGACATGCGCGGACACCTGGCGATATGCGGCCCGGGAGGGTCAACGGCGGGACCGGGGCGCAGATCCCGAGTCTGAGAGCACGCACGACACCTGGGGTGCCCACAGGGGGCATCTTCGCGGGGCCCGGGTGTGGCCCTGTGGGTGGTGTTGTCTGGCCGGAGGGGCATCCGAGGCGGAGCGACTCCGCCCGTAGGGGCACCCGGGCAGGCCCTCCTCGGGCCGAATGCGCGGGTCCCCTCAGCCTGCCGCGGGGCGACCTACGCCTCCTCCGTCTCCCCCGCTCCCACCGTCTCCTCGGCCTTCCGGGCCGCCGCGTCGATCGCGGTGAGCGACCTGCGTACCTGGTTACGGTCCGTGGTGTACCAGAAGTCGGGGAGGGATGCCTTGAGGTAGCTGCCGTAGCGCGCCGTCGCGAGGCGCTGGTCCAGTACGGCCACCACCCCTCGGTCACCGGTGGCCCGTACGAGGCGGCCGGCGCCCTGGGCCATCAGCAGCGCCGCGTGGGTCGCTGCGACGGCCATGAAGCCATTGCCGCCGTTCTCCTCGACGGCCTTCTGGCGGGCGCTCATCAGCGGGTCGTCGGGGCGCGGGAAGGGGATCTTGTCCATGACGACTAGCTGGCAGCTGGGCCCCGGGACGTCGACGCCCTGCCAGAGCGAGAGGGTGCCGAAGAGGCAGGTGCTGGGGTCGGCCGCGAAGTTCTTGATCAGCTCGCCGAGCGTCTCCTCGCCCTGCAGCAGGATGGGGTACTCGGGGATGCGCGAGCGCAGTTCCTCCGCCGCGAGCTGGGCGGCCCGCATCGAGGAGAACAACCCCAGCGTGCGGCCGCCCGCGGCCTGGATCAGCTCGGTGAGCTCGTCCAGCATGTCCGCACGGTCACCGTCGCGCGCGGGGCGGGACAGGTGCTTGGCCACGTACAGAATCCCCTGCTTGGGGTAGTCGAAGGGCGAGCCGACGTCGACGCCCTTCCACTGCGGGAGGTCGTCGCCCTCGGTGCCCTCCGGGGCGAGTCCCAGCGACGCCCCCACTCCGTTGAAGTCGCCGCCCAGTTTCAGGGTGGCGGACGTCAGGACGACGGAGCGGTCCGCGAAGAGCTTCTCCCTGAGGAGGCCGGAGACGGACATGGGGGCGACACGGAGCGAGGCGCCGAAGCGGTCGTGGCGCTCGTACCAGACGACGTCCCACTCGGAGCCGTTGGTGATCCGCTCCGCCACGTCGTGCACCGACTCCACCGAGGCGAGAGCCTGCTTGCGGACGGAGTCCTCGTCCTGGACGGACTTGTCACGGGTGGAGCCGATCGCCGAGATCACCGTACGAGCGGCGTCGCGCAGTGCCATCAGCGCGTACCCGAGATCCTCCGGGATCTCCTCCAGGCGGCCCGGAAGCGCGAGCTCCATCAGCCGCTCGAAGCCCTCGGCGGCGGTCTGGAGCTGATCGGCCGCCTTCTCGTTGACGAGCTTCGCGGCGCGGCGCACCGCGCGGTTGACCTGGCCGGGGGTCAGCTCGCCGGTGGCGACACCGGTGACCCGGGAGACCAGCTCATGGGCCTCGTCGACGATCAGCACCTCGTGCTGCGGGAGGACCGGCGCGCCCTCGATGGCGTCGATCGCGAGCAGCGCGTGGTTGGTGACGACGACCTCGGCGAGCTTGGCACGCTCGCGGGCCATCTCGGCGAAGCACTCCGCTCCGTAGGCGCATTTGGTGGCGCCCAGGCACTCACGGGACGAAACGGACACCTGAGCCCACGCGCGGTCGGAGACGCCGGGCGTGAGGTCGTCGCGGTCGCCGGTCTCGGTCTCGTCCGACCAGTCCCGCAGTCGCAGCAGGTCCTGGCCCAGCTTGCTGGTGGGCGCGGCCGCCTCGAACTGGTCGAAGAGGCCGTCCTCCTCGTCCTGCGGCACGCCCTCGTGCAGCCGGTGCAGACACAGGTAGTTCGACCGGCCCTTGAGCATCGCGAACTCCGGGCGGCGGCGCAGCAGCGGGTGTAGCGCGTCGACGGTCCGCGGGAGGTCGCGCTCCACGAGCTGCCGCTGGAGCGCCAGGGTGGCGGTCGCCACGACGACCCGCTCCCCGTGGGCGAGCGCGGGCACGAGGTAGCCGAGCGACTTTCCGGTGCCGGTGCCCGCCTGGACCAGCAGGTGGGAGCTGTCGTCGATGGCACCCGCAACAGCTTCGGCCATGGTCACCTGGCCAGGGCGCTCCGTACCGCCGACGGCGGTGACGGCAGCATGCAGGAGTTCGGGGAGTGAGGGCTCTGTCATAGCGTTGCCAGCCTACGGGGCGCCACTGACAATCGGGCGATCAAGGCCCGGCCGACGGACGCGATCAAGACGAGAACGAGTACGGGCCGGATGATCAAGGCCGGTGGAGGGGGTTCGGGACCGTGCCGTGCACCGCGGCGTGCGGGCGCTCGGGGCGGTCGCGGTAGCCGTCGAGGTGCAGTCGGTTGCGGTTGAGGCACAGGCGCTCGATACGCGGAGTGAGCAGGTCGAACATCTCGTAACGCTCCTTGAGCTCGGGAAAGCGCGCCTGGTGGCGGACGATCTCCGCCCGGACGAGCGACCAGAACTCGGCCTCCGGAACGCCCAGTTGTTCCTCGCAGAGCGGTGCGAGGTAGCGGAAGACCCCCACGAAGAGCCCGGAGTGGATGAACTGGGTCAGGAACGCCGGCGGCTCGGTCAGCAGTACGTTCCGTACGTCGTCCGGCATGGTCGCGTGCTCGGGCAGCGGGTCCGCGCTCACGTTGACGTCGTCCACGAAGTCCTTCACGGCGAGTCGGACGGGGACGTCGTGGTCGTCGAAGACGACGATCGCGTTCTCCCCATGGGGGCTGAACACGGTGCCGTACCGATAGAGGAAGTGCAGCAGCGGCGGCAGGAGCGCGGCGAAGAGACGGCGCAGCCAGACGTTGGGGGCGAGGCCCGAGCGGGCGACGAGCTCCGCCGTGAAGGCGCGGCCGTCCGGGTCGGTGTGCAGGAGCGCGGCCAGGGTGCGCGCGCGTTCACCGGGGGCCAGATGGCTGGAGACCGGCTCGCGCCAGATCGCGCCGAGCAACTCCTTGTACTGATAGGGCACTTCGGGGAGGGCGTCGTACACGGGGTGGTTCACCGTCACCGAGGCGACCTCGCCGAGCAGGATCACTCCACAGGTGTCCCGCAGAAACGGGTCGGCGTCTCTCAGTGCGTGCATCCAGGCGGTGACGGCAGGCGCCGCGAGCGTGCGTTCCGTCGGCAGGCCGCGCCAGACCAGGGTGTTGAGCACGGACAGCGGCAGTTTCACCGTGTGCCGGTCCGGGTGCGAGACGTTGAGGAACGTACGGATCGACTGCTGTGGGAGCCGCAGGTCGCCGTCGGAGGGCAGCGGCACGATCGCTCCCGCGGCTACGGAGGGCGCGAACAGCGGCAGCACGACGTCGTCCCACTGCCAGGGATGCACGGGCAGGTAGAGGTACGACTCCGGAGTGAGCCCACGCGCGCGTAGTACCCCGTCGAAGGACTCCCTGGTGGCGGGGGCGAGTTCGCGCGCGTAGAGCTGTTCGGCGGAGTGGAGGCTCGGGACGCCTCGGTAGGTGGCGAGCGTGGTGTGCACCGCGATCCAGGGAATCTGCGTCGCCCTGCGGGCCTCCGGCGCCCAGTCGGCGGCGTCCGTCGCGGAGAAGCCGAGGCGGCCCTTGTTCAGCACGATCCAGGGGTGGCCGGTCTGGTGGCCCTCCAGTTCGGCGTAGCCGAGGTCGGCCAGTTCGGCCGCCGTATGGGCGTCGCGGTCGAGGCGGGCGTCCGCGGCGAGCGTCGTGCTCAGTTCACGTACCACGTGGCCGAGCGTCGCGCCGTCGATCTCCAGTGTGCCGCGGGCTCGGGTGAGGAAGCCGAGCGGGTCGGTGAAGGGGCACGGTTCCGCTCCTTCCTCGGTGAGGGTGAGCGAGGCGGGGTCGACGCGCCAGCTGTCGTACGAGGCCCGGCGGGCGCGGAAGGAGAGGCTGCCGCCGGCGTCGAGGCGGAGGGCGTAGGGGCGGAGGGTGCCGGTGTGCCCGGTGTTCTCGTGCGAGGTGTTTCGGTGCAGGGTGTTCTGGTGCGGGATGCTCTGGTGGGTAATGTCCTGATGGGGAATGTCATGGTGTGGGATGTCCTGGTGGGCGGAGGCGGGGTTCGGTGAGGGTCGCGAGGAGGCCGCTCCGGCGGAGGAGTCGAGGCCGGTCGCCGGATCGTGCTCACTGCGGAGGGTGGCCACTTTTCCCTCCGCGCCCCGCTGAGCCTCCGAACCCGGCTCCGGCTCCGGTTCCGGTTCCGGTTCCGGTTCCGGTTCCGGTTCCGGTCTGACGATCTCCTCGTGGGCGAACTCGCCGATCATCTTCGCGAGCAGTCGGCGGCCGACCTGGTCCCATCGGTCTTTGCGCAGCTCGGGCGGGTCGTACAAGGCGGGCAGCGCTCCGGAGGCCGGGGTGGCGGATGGATGCGGCACGGGGACTCCTTGACAGGGAACCGGATCGGAACGAGCGGTGCGGTGAGGGCAGGGCGCTACAACAGATCGCGCAGGCTCCGGTCCCGGACCATGAGGGCTGCCCGTTTGCCGGGCAGATCGACCTCGGCGGAGAACCTGAAGCCCGCGCTCAGGAAGGCGGAGACGGAGGGGGTGTTGCGGAGGTCGGGTTCCGCGACGACGCGGGCGCAGGCCGGGCGCTTGTCCAGTACGAGGTCGGCGACGGCTCGGAGCAGGGCGGATCCGAGGCCTCGTCCTCGGTTGGCGACACCGCCGACGAGGAGGTGAAGGCCGGTGTCGTGCGGGCGGGCGGGATAGTGGCGGGCCAGGAGGTCGAGGTCCGCGCGGTAGATCTCCCAGTAGCTCATCGGGGTGCCGTCCAGCACGCCGAGGCAGGGCACACTGCGGCCGTCGCCGTCGAGCTGGCGGCACAGATGTTCTTCGGCGACCGACTCGGGTCCTGCCAGCTCCCAGAACTCCGCCACGGCGGGGTCGTTCATCCAGCGGGAGACGAGCGGGAGATCACGCTCCACGCGGACGGGGACCAGGTGGAAGGCGCCCACGGGAGTGGCGATCGGGCCCCAGCCACCGATGCGGTCGAGCAGATCGTCTCCCCCGGCCGACTCGACCTCGGAGCCGAGGAGCGCGAGGAGCTCGTCGGGCAGGCGCAGGTCGAGGGTGTCCTCGTTGTCCGTGCCCGGCCCGGGGCCCGGGTCGGCGCCGAGGTCGGTGACGGGGGCGGTACCGGCGTCGGTGCTCGCATCGGTGGGAGGCACGGCGACGCTCCTCTCAGGAGACGGGGTGGGGCATGTTCCTCAGGAATGGAGGGGGTTGGCGAGGGTGACGTAGACGGACTGGGTGTCGACCGGGCCGACCAGTTCGTCGAGGCCGTGCAGCCGGGTCAGCAGGTTGGCCTTGCAGCGCAGGACGGGCGAGTCGAGGAGGTGGGCGGGCAGGGGCGTACGCAGTCGGGCCGGGCCGCAGGCCACATCGGTGAGGAAGCGGCGGAAGGCGGCGAGCAGCAGTTGTTCGTCGGCGAGGTGCTGGGAGCCGAACGCGCCGATGAGGCCCAGCACGTTGTTGATCGCCAGGTAGTAGGCGAAGCGTTCGTCGGTGACCTCGTCGGAGACGAAGGTGTCGCTGTGTTCGCCGATGCCGGGCAGCCGGGCGTCCAGTTCGGCGCGCCGGGACGCGCGGAAGTAGAAGCCCTGGTTGTCGCGGTAACGGCCGCCCGTGGGCCAGCCATCGGGGTCCAGCAGGAGCAGGGTGTTCTGCTGGTGTGCTTCCAGCGCGATCCCCGCCTCGCTGTCGAGCCAGAGCACAGGGCGTACGACGTGCTCCAGGTAGCGCAGGAACCACTCGGCGGCGACGGCGCCACGGGGCCTGCTGGTGCGTCCGGCGAGGCGGGTGACGATCTCGGCGAGCCGGGACCGCATCACGGGCCGGTCCTCGGATCCGCCGCGTGCGCCGGGTCGGGCGTGGGGCCGGGGAGAGACGAGCCCCGCGACACAGCCGGCGTCGTCGGTCGGCCCGAACGGGTTGTGGCGGATCATCACGTCGAGCCCGGTCAGGGGGGTGCCGTCCGGGGCGTTGACGGCGAGCCAGGCCGGGTCGCGGACGATGTCGAAGCCCGGGTGGGCGGACTGCCACTGCTTGGACAGGCCGCTGCGCAGCAGACGGTGGACCTCCACGCCGCGGTGGAGCTCCTTGCGGAGGTTCTCACGGCGGGAGTTGGTGATGCGCAGACCCAGCGACAGCTTGAGCATGGCGGGGGCGCCGGAGCGGTAGAGGGTGCGGACGGAGGAGGTCGGGTGCCAGGCGGAGCCGTGCGGGCCGAGGTCCAGGAGCAGTCCGGCGTCGAGCAGGGCCGCGGTCTCGGGTCGGTGCCGGACGTCGGCCAGCTGCCATGGGTGCAGCGGCAGGGCTGCGTAACCGTCGGGCAGGGGCAGCCCGGCTCCGGCCAACCGCGCGGTGAGCTGTTGCGCGGGGACGGGGCGGCCGCGCTCCGTCCATGCCGAGTCGGCGGCCAGGACCGAGGGGGCGACCGCCATCCAGTGCAGGGGGAAGGAGCCGCGCAACTCGGGTGAGTACAGCCGCGCTTCGGTCTCGGAGAGCCCTTCCCGGCTCTTCGGGGTGGGGTGCCACGGGTGTCCCAGCACCAGTGCTTGTTCGGCGGCGAGGAAGAAGTCGGGGGTGTCGGCGGGCCGTTGTCTGCGATCGTTGATGAACACGACGGTCCGCCGCACCGAGTCGGCGACACGGCCGACCAGGTCGGCGCCGTCCCCGGCGGGGCCGGATTCCGAAACGGGCGTCGACGTCCCCTCGGCCGTGCTCGTCGTCCCGTCGCCCGTCGCCGCCTGGCGCGCGAGCAGCGCCGCCACGGTGACGGCGTCGGCCGGCGGTGCCCCCTCGGCGAGGTGCGGAAGGCCGAAGCGGTGCCAGCCGGTCGGGGACCAGTGGTGGACCGGCGTCAGGAGGGAGGTGCCGCTGGCCGGGAGGGGGATACGGAGGGTGCCGTCGGTGGGGGCGGGCAGGTTGTTCTCCCGTACCCAGCAGCGCAACAGGTTCTCGACCGCCGCCGCCTGGGCCGCGGTGTGGGCGGCGGGGTGCTCCAGCAGATCGGCGGTGGCGCCGTGCAGCCGCTCGGTCTCCCGGGCCCCTCCCTTCTGCCGGGGGACCGAGTCGGCCCCCGAAACCGGCGGGGTCTGCGTGCCGCAGGCCGCTCGCTCGTGGGTGTCGGGACGGCCGTCGGGGGCGGGGGTGGCGTTCAAGAGAGTTCCTCGGGGTCGTTCAGGCTCGTGCGGCGACGAACCGGGGCGGTACTGGCGTGCGTGGGGCGTGGGGGGTGGGGCCTGGGGCGTTCCTGGTCGGTCCGGGCGGGCGGTGGTTCGGCGCGAGGGGGTGGTTCGAGTGGGGTGGTCCGAGTGAGGTCCGCGTCCCGTCCGGGGTGGAGGACCGTCGAGGGGGCGCCGTGCGGGCGGGCCCGCGGCGGTTGCAGGTCCTATCCGGCGTGCTCACCGGACACGGAACCCCGACCGTGCCCGGCCGGCCCGTCCAGTCCCGCTCGCGCCACCGTCGCCACCGCGTCCGCCAGTCGGTCGAGCACCGCGGTCGCCTGTTCGTCGCTGATCGTCAAGGGCGGCAGGAGTCGCACCACGCTGGCGCGGCGCCCGCCCAGCTCCACGATCAGACCGCGGCGCAGGCACTCGCGCTGCACGGCGGCGGCGAGTTCGGGGGCGGCGGGCCGGGGGCCGTCGGTGGTGGTGTCCGGGGGTGTCTCGGGATCCACCAGCTCGACGCCGATCATCAGCCCGCGGCCCCGTACGTCACCGATGCAGGGGAACTCCTCGGCGAGTCGGCGGAGTTGAGTGAGCATGCGGGAGCCCAGGGTCGCCGCGCGCTCGGCCAGTCCGTTCTCGCGGACGTACGCGAGGGTCGCCGTGCCCGCGGCCATGGCCAGCTGGTTGCCGCGGAACGTGCCGGCGTGGGCGCCCGGTTGCCAGACGTCGAGGTCGTCGCGGTAGACGACGACGGCCAGCGGCAGACTGCCGCCGATGGCCTTGGACAAAACCATCACGTCCGGGGTGATCCCGCTGTGTTCCACGGCCCAGAAGGCGCCGGTGCGCCCGACGCCGGTCTGGACCTCGTCCGCGATCAGGGGAATGGAGCGCGCCGCGGTGATCTCGCGCATCCGGCGCATCCAGTCGTCGGGCGCGGGAATCACCCCGCCCTCGCCCTGGACGGGTTCGAGGATCATCCCGGCGGGGTGCGGCACGCCGGACTTGGTGTCGTCGAGCAGGGACTCGGTCCAGCGCGCGGCGAGTTCGGCACCGCGCTCACCGCCGATGCCGAACGGGCAGCGGTAGTCCTGGGGGTAGGGCAGGCGCGCGACCCGTACCTCGGTCGCGCCTCCGGATGCTTCGAGCGCCCCCGCGGTCATCCCGTGATAGGCACCGGTGAACGCGAGCATCCCGGTGCGTCCGGTCGCCGCGCGCACCAGTTTGAACGCGGCCTCGACGGCGTCCGTCCCGGCGGGTCCGCAGAACTGCACCCGCGCGCGGGCGGCGAACTCCGGGGGCAGCGTGCGGAACAGCTCGGTGGTGAAGGCGTCCTTGACGGGTGTGGCCAGGTCGAGGACGTGCAGTGGCGCCCCGGAGTCGAGGACTTTTCTGATCGCTTCCAGCACCACCGGGTGGTTGTGCCCCAGGGCCAGTGTGCCCGCGCCGGAGAGGCAGTCGAGGTAACGGCGCCCGTCCGCGCCCTCGATGGTCAGCCCCCGCGCCCGCACGGGGACGATCGGCAGGGCGCGCGCGTAGGTGCGGGCCGCCGACTCGCGCGCCGACTGGCGCCGCAGAATCCCCTCGTGCGCCGCGCGGGCCCCCTCAGACACTCCGGGCACCGTCTCTCGCGCCCCCTCGGCCGCCCCGGGCACCCTTTCCCGCGCCCGCTCGGACGCCACGGGCACACCGTCCGGCCCCTCTCGCCCCGTCCCGGACACGCCCTCCCGCGTCTCCTCGGGCTCGCGCCCCACCGGTACCACCGCAGACTCGGTCACGGCCACGACTTCAGGTCCTCCCGCTGTCCAGAGGCGAGTTGGCAGGGGGCTCTGAGCGCAGGTGGCAAGTCCCCCGTACGTACCAACGACGCGACTCGCTCGGGGAAGCGGGTGAGTCGAAGATCCTTGGGCGTGCCCGGCCCGTCGTCGTCACTCACGAGGGGCGCGCGGTCGCCCGGCGACACGAAGACCGATGCGGAACGGGCCCGGTCCAGGGATGCGGTGCTGCTCCACGTACTCCAGGCATGCGGCGCGTGTGTCCTCGCCGTGCACCGCCTTCCACCCGGCCGGGATCTCCGCGAACGCCGGCCACAGCGAGTGCTGACTCTCGTCATGCACGAGGACGAAGTGGGACGCGCCGTCGTTCTCGAACGGATTCGGCACGGTGTACACCTCACAAACGCGTACGGAACCGCTGTCCCGACGATCCTGGCGAGCCGCTCTACAGGGTTTCCCACGGCGGCTGCCGCCCAGCCCCCGCGCAGGCCCCTCGCGAAAGTAGATTCGGCCGTGGGTGATCACATCCCTGGATGCCGGCCGGATCAGGCAGCCCGTAGCGAAACCGTTGCCGTTCCGGGGGATGTCCCCCACAGCGAGCGCATAGTGTGTGGTGCCGTTCAGAGACACCGAACGATGCACCGGTGTCCCGTAACCGAGGGACTCCGGATCGGCGGATCCTGACAGGTTCTCTTACGTCCAGGGGGAGTTACACCATGCGATCCATACGCCCGTCCTTCGCCGCTCGTCGAGGGAGGAGCGCGCGCCGCAGAACCTCCCCCGTACTGGCCGCCGTCGGCCTGACGGCGGCGCTGGCGCTGACCGCCACCGGCTGCAACTCGGGCGACAGCAACGCGAGCGGCCAGGCCGGCGCGTCGGCGTCCCAGAGCAGCGACGACAAGATCAAGATCCCGGACGACATCAAGAACAAGCTCAAAGAGCACGGGATCGACATCGACAAGTGGAAGAACGGCGCCTGGAAGAACTGGAACAAGGACGACTGGCTGCGCGAGGCCAACGACTTCGTCAACCCCATCATCAAGGGGCTGTGGAACCCGGACCGGATGCGCGGCGCCGACGACCCGGACAAGAACAAGGGCGTCGACGAGAACGACCTCTCCGGTGACCAGGGCGTCACCGACGCCACTCCGGCGCCCGTGGCGGCGAAGGCCATGAGCGCCGCCTACCACGACAGCGTGCCCGAGGCGGGCAAGGTGTTCTTCGACTCTCCCGAGGGCACGATGGTCTGCTCGGCGACCGTGGTCGAGGACCCCGCGCACCCGGGCAAGTCGAACCTCGTGTGGACCGCGGGCCACTGTGTGCACGCCGGCAAGAAGGGCGGCTGGTACCGCAACATCGCCTTCGTGCCGTCGTACAACAACGCCGGCAGGACGTCCGCACAGTTGCAGAACGCCGCCAGGACGGAGGTCGCTCCTTACGGCGTCTGGTGGAGCGACTGGGCGCAGACCTCGGACCAGTGGATCGCGCAGGGCGGCTCCACCGGCGGCCAGGGCGCGTCGTACGACTACGCGGTCCTGCATGTGACGCCGGAGAAGGGCAGCAACGGCAAGTCCCTTGAGGAGACGGTCGGTTCGGCGCTCCCGGTGAACTTCAACGCCCCGGCCGTGCCCAAGGTCGCGAGCATCACGGCGACCGGATATCCGGCGGCGGCGCCGTTCGACGGGCAGAAGCTCTACCAGTGCACCGACAGGCCCGGCCGGCTGTCGATCGCCAAGGCGGACCCGACGATGTACCGCATCGGGTGCACCATGACCGGTGGTTCGTCCGGCGGCGGCTGGGTGGCGACCGGGTCGGACGGCAAGCCCGCCCTGGTGTCCAACACCTCGATCGGCCCGGTCAGCGCGGGCTGGCTGGCGGGTCCGCACCTGGGTTCGGTCGCCAAGGGTGTGTACGACTCGGTGAGCAAGAAGTTCGCGGGCCAGTGAGACGACGATGCGCGGGCCGGTGACCCGACGGGCCTGACAGGGCTCGCGCACGGGTGGCACGGGCGGCGGTGGGGTGGCGCACAGAAACCTTCACCACTCCACCGGCGTTCGTCCTCAAATGCCCGGGCATAGTGAGGTGTCAGCACTTCAACGGGGGTTACACCAGCATGCGTTCCGGGGCGCGGCCGACGCCGCGTTCTCGCCGCCACCGGCCTCGCCGCCGCCCTGGCACTCACCGCCACCGCCTGCAACTCGGGCGACGACAAGGCGAGCGGTCAGTCCACTGCCTCTTCGTCGCAGAACGGGTCCCAGAACGGATCCGGGAGCGGCGACGACAAGATCAAGATCCCGGACGCCGTCAAGGGCAAGCTCGAAGAGCAGGGCATCGACGTCGACCAGTGGAAGAACGGCGGCTGGAAGAACTGGGACAAGGGCAAGTGGCTCAGCGAGGCCAAGGACTTCGTCAACCCGGTGATCGCGGGGCTGTGGAAGCCCGAGCGCATGAAGTCCGCCAAGGACCCTGACAAGACGATCTCGGCGAGGGACGCGGCGGCCGACCAGGGCGTCAGCGACCCGGATCCGGCACCGGTCGAGGCCACGGCGGAGAAAACCCCGTACCACGACCACGCCGCCCCGGTCGGGAAGGTCTTCTTCGACTCCCCCGAGGGCTCGATGGTCTGCTCCGGGACCGTCGTCAAGGACGTCAACCACCCGGGCAAGTCCAGCCTGGTGTGGACGGCGGGCCACTGTGTGCACGCCGGCGGCAAGGGCGGCTGGTACCGCAACATCGCCTTCGTGCCCGCGTACAACGACCGGGGCAGGTCCGAGTCCGAGCTGAGGAACGCCTCCGCCGCGCAGATCGCCCCGTAGGGCCAGTGGTGGGCCGACTGGGCCTCCACCTCGAACCAGTGGATCGCGGGCGGCGACGAGACGGGCGGCGCGGGCGCCCCGTACGACTACGCGCTCCTGCACGTGAAGCCGGAGCAGGGCTCGAAGTCCCTGGAGGAGACGGTCGGCAACGCGCTGGACGTGGACTTCTCGGCACCCTCCGCCCGGGACGTCAGCACGATGGGTGCCTGGGGCTACCCGGCCGCGCCGCCGTACAACGGTCTGAAGATGTTCAAGTGCGTCGACCGGCCGGGCCGGCTGTCGCTGAGCCCGGGCCTGCCGACGATGTACCGCATCGGCTGCACCATGACCGGCGGTTCCTCCGGCGGCGGCTGGTTCCGGGTCGTCGACGGCAAGGCCGAGCTGGTCTCGAACACCTCGATCGGCCCGGCCGACAACACCTGGCTCGCCGGGCCGCAGCTCGGCAAGGGCGCGCAGGCGCTCCACGAGAACATGAGCAAGCGGTGCGGCGGACAGTAGGCGCCGCGCTCACCCGGCCACGACGAGGGCCCGCCCCCTGCGAGAGGGGGCGGGCCCTCGTGCGTCGCTGCGGAAGCGAGGGGCTACAGCGCGATCGGCGCCGGAACGTACGGCGCAAGGTCCGCCGCGAGTTCCTCGTGCACCCGCACCTTGAGCAGGGTGCCCTCCGGGGTGTGCTCCTCGGAGATCACCTCGCCCTCGGAGTGGGCGCGCGCGACCAGCCTGCCGTGCGTGTACGGCACGAGCGCCTCGATCTCGACCGAGGGGCGGGGCAGCTCGTTGTCGATGAGCGCGAGCAGCTGGTCGATGTTCATCCCGGTGCGGGCCGAGACCGCGATGGAACGCTTCTCGATCCGCATCAGCCGCTGGAGGACCAGCGGGTCGGCCGCGTCCGCCTTGTTGATCACCACGATCTCGGGCACGTCGGTCGCACCGACGTCGCGGATGACCTCGCGCACGGCGGCCAGCTGCTCCTCCGGCGCCGGGTGCGAGCCGTCCACCACGTGCAGGATCAGGTCGGAGTCGCCGACCTCCTCCATCGTGGAGCGGAACGCCTCGACGAGGTGGTGCGGCAGGTGGCGTACGAACCCGACCGTGTCGGCCAGGGTGTACAGCCGCCCGCTCGGGGTCTCAGCCCGGCGCACGGTCGGGTCGAGGGTCGCGAACAGCGCGTTCTCGACCAGCACGCCCGCGCCGGTGAGGCGGTTGAGCAGCGAGGACTTGCCCGCGTTGGTGTACCCGGCGATGGCGACCGAGGGCACCTTGTTCCTGCGGCGCTCCTGGCGCTTGATCTCGCGGCCGGTCTTCATGTCCGCGATCTCCCGGCGCATCTTCGCCATCTTCTCGCGGATACGACGCCGGTCCGTCTCGATCTTGGTCTCACCGGGACCACGGGTGGCGAGGCCGCCGCCCTTGCCGCCGCCCATCTGACGGGACAGCGACTGACCCCAGCCGCGCAGCCTCGGCAGCATGTACTGCATCTGCGCGAGCGCGACCTGCGCCTTGCCCTCTCGGGACTTGGCGTGCTGGGCGAAGATGTCGAGGATCAGGGCCGTACGGTCGATGACCTTGACCTTGACGACGTCTTCGAGGTGGATCAGCTGTCCGGGGCTCAGCTCACCGTCGCAGATCACGGTGTCGGCGCCGGACTCCAGGACGATGTCCCGCAGCTCGTTGGCCTTGCCGGATCCGATGTACGTGGCCGCGTCGGGCTTGTCACGGCGCTGGACGACGCCGTCGAGCACGAGCGCGCCCGCGGTCTCCGCGAGGGCCGCCAGCTCGGCGAGCGAGTTGTCCGCGTCCTGAATGGTGCCCGTGGTCCACACACCGACGAGGACGACGCGCTCCAGACGGAGCTGTCGGTACTCGACCTCGGTGACGTCCTCGAGTTCGGTGGAGAGGCCCGCCACACGGCGCAGGGCCGCACGCTCGGAGCGGTCGAACTGCTCGCCGTCCCGCTCTCCGTCGATCTCGTGGCTCCAGGCGACGTCCTCTTCCATCAGGGCATCGGCCCGAAGACCTTCGGGGTAGTTCTGCGCGAGGCTCTGCGCGTCCTGGGAAGGGGAAGAAGAGGAGGTCATTGGATCCTTACGTCGATGGGGACACCGATACGTCACTGGAGGTATCGGTGGCGTCACTGGTGAAACCTGTTCGGCGACGGACACCGCCCGTCACGAGGAACAACGTCCGGGACCACCGGGAGATTCCCGGATTCCGCCGGGCCAACCCTCCGCGGGGCCGCGCCGCCGACCTGATGATGGTCGCACGGCACGTCCCGTCTCGTCACCCGAGTTCTCAGGCGCCCCTGCGCGCCTTCGGGGCGTCGCTCTTCCAGTCCGGGTGCCCGGGCATCGGCGGCGTCTTCGTGCCGTAGAGCCAGGTCCGGAAGAACCCGCTCAGGTCACGGTTCGCGAGAGCGGACGCGAGCCGCTCGAAGTCCGCGGTCGTGGCCGTGCCGTCCCGGTGAAGGGCGACCCAGGCGCGCTCCAGGCGCTCGAAGGCGGGGTGTCCGATCTCCTCACGCAGCGCGTACAGGGCGAGCGCGGCCCCGTCGTAGACGCTCGGCCGGAAGATGCTGATCTTCTGCCCCGGGGAGGGTGCCTTGGGCGCCGCGGGCGGCCCTCCGGCGGCCCGCCAGGAGTCGGAGGCACGGTAGGCCGCCTTCATGCGGGTCTCCATGGGCTTGTCCGCCTTCTCCTCGGCGTACAAGGCCTCGTACCAGGTCGCGTGTCCCTCGTTGAGCCACAGGTCGGACCAGGCGCGGGGGCTGACACTGTCGCCGAACCACTGGTGCGACAGCTCGTGCACCATGACCGACTCGACGTACCACTTGGGCAGCGCGGGCTCCGTGAAGAGGCCTCTCTCGAAGAGAGAGAGCGTCTGCGTCTCCAGCTCGAATCCGGTCTGCGCCTCGGCCATCAGCAGCCCGTAGGTCTCGAAGGGGTACGGGCCGACCTTGCTCTCCATCCAGGCGATCTGGTCGGGCGTCTTCTTGAGCCACGGTTCGAGCAGCTTGCGGTCCTTGGTGGGCACGACGTCGCGGAGCGGCAGGCCGTGCGGACCCTCGCGGTGCAGCACGCTGGAGCGGCCGATGGACACCTGGGTGAGTTCGGTGGCCATGGGGTGCGTGGTGCGGTACGTCCACGTGGTGGACTTGCCGGCACGGTCGACCCCGGTGGGCAGTCCGTTGGCCACGGCCGTGTACCCGTCGGGCGCGGTGACGTGGATGGTGAACATCGCCTTGTCCGAGGGGTGGTCGTTGCACGGGAAGACCATGTGCCCGGCGTCGGCCTGGTTGGCCATGGCGAGGCCGTCCCTCGTCCGCACCCAGCCGCCGTCCCCGCTCCCGGTGGCGACCGGATCGCTCGAGTGCCGGACGGTGATCCGCATCCAGCCGCCCGCGGGCACCGGATCCCTGGGCGTCACCACCAGGTCCTCCCCGGCGTTCGTGAACGTCGCGGGCGCACCGTTGACCTCGACCGACTCCACCTTGCCGTGGGTGTAGTCCAGATTGACGCGCTCAAGCCGCTCGGACGTCACGGCGTCGATCGTCGTGACGGCCGCCAGCGGCTTGTCGTTGACGCCGGGGTAGGTGAAGGAGAGGTCGTACGACTTGACGTCGTACCCGGGATTGCCCAGGTACGGGAAGAGGCGGTCACCGACGCCGAGGGGCGTGGCCGGGGACGGGGCGCTTGCGGCGACGAGACAGACCGAGACGGCGGAGGCGAGGAGCGCCCCCTGGATACGACGGTTCCTGGTGCGGGGGGTGAGCAGCATGGACCACGGCTACCAGCGCGCACCCGCCCCACGGGGACGACTCGCGCCGGACCCACCCGATCGGGTGCTACGGCGTGGCAGCCGCCGCGTGCTGCGCCCGGCTCACGTCGTACACGCCCGGCACGTTCCGCATCGCGCGCATCAGCCCGGGAAGGTGTGCCGCGTCCGGGAGTTGGAGCGTGTACGTGTGGCGTACGCGCTGCTGGCTGGGGGGTTCGACGGTCGCCGAGACGATCGCGACGCCCTCCAGGGCGATGGCTTCGGTGAGGTCGGCGAGCAGATGCGGGCGTCCGAAGGACTCGGCGACCAGCGTGACCCGGCACTCGGTGGTGCCGCCCCAGCGCACTTCCACCTCCGCGCGCCCCGAGCTCTTCATGCGCGCCACTCCGGCGCACTCCACGCGGTGGACGGTCACCACTCCCCCGCGTACGGCGAAGCCGGTCACCTCGTCGGGCGGTACGGGCGTACAGCAGCCCGCGAGGCGTACGGAGGCGCCTGGCAGGTCGACGACGGCGTTCGCGGCGGCGGGGCGGGCGGCAGGGGCGTCGGTGCGGCGGGCGGCGGATGCGTCCGTGGGGCGGGCCGTGGGCGCGTCGGCGGACGGCCTGAGGGCCGCGGCCGGGGTCTCGGGGGTTTCCGGGGCTTCCCTGGCCGCCAGGTCTTCCGTGTCGACGGGCGAGGGGTGTGCGGCCAGCCAGCGTTGGATGGCGATCCGCGCGGCGGGCGTGTGCGCGTGCTCCAGCCACTCTCTGGAGGGCTCCGAGGCGGGGTCCTGGCCCATGAGGAGCTGCACGGTGTCGCCGTCCTTCAGGACCGTACTGAGCGTCGCCAGGCGGCCGTTGACACGGGCGCCGATGCAGGCGTGCGCGTCCTCGCCGTACTGCGCGTAAGCGGCGTCCACGCAACTGGCGCCCTCCGGAAGGCCCAACGAGCCGCCGTCGGCGCGGAAGACGGTGATCTCGCGGTCCTGGGCGAGATCTTCGCGCAGCGTGGACCAGAACGTGTCCGGGTCCGGGGCGCCCTCCTGCCAGTCGAGGAGCCGGGAGAGCCAGCCGGGGCGGGTGGGGTCCACCCGCTCGCCGTCCACAGGGCGTGCGCCGCCGCCCGGCCGGCCCTCGGACTGCTCGTCCGACTGCTCCTCCGAAGGAGGAGCGTAGGGATTGCCGAGTGCGATGACCCCGGCCTCGGCGACCTTGTGCATCTGGTGGGTGCGGATGAGGACTTCGGCGATCTCGCCGTCACCGCTCGCGACGGCCGTGTGCAGCGACTGGTACAGGTTGAACTTGGGGACCGCGATGAAGTCCTTGAACTCCGAGACGACCGGGGTGAGACAGGTGTGCAGTTCGCCGAGGACGCCGTAGCAGTCGGCGTCCTCGTTCACGAGCACGAGGAGACGTCCGAAGTCGGCGCCGCGCATGGGGCCGCGTTTGCGTGACACGCGGTGCACCGAGACGAAGTGTCGTGGCCTTATGAGGACTTCGGCCTGGATCCCGGCCTCGCGCAGGACCGTCCGCACCTCCTCGGCGATCTCGGCGAGCGGGTCGCTCGCGCGCGACGCGTTGTCGACGATCAGTTCCCTGGTGTGCTCGTACTCCTCGGGATGCAGGATCGCGAAGACGAGGTCCTCGAGCTCGGTCTTGAGCGCCTGGACTCCGAGCCGTTCGGCGAGCGGGATCAGCACGTCCCTGGTGACCTTGGCGATGCGCGCCTGTTTTTCGGCGCGCATGACGCCGAGCGTGCGCATGTTGTGCAGCCGGTCGGCGAGTTTGATCGACATCACGCGGACGTCGTTGCCGGTGGCGACGAGCATCTTGCGGAAGGTCTCGGGCTCGGCGGCCGCCCCGTAGTCCACCTTTTCCAGCTTGGTGACGCCGTCGACGAGATAGCAGACCTCGTCGCCGAACTCATCACGTACCTGATCGAGCGTCACTTCCGTGTCCTCGACGGTGTCGTGGAGCAGGGAGGCGGTCAACGTCGTGGTCTCCGCGCCGAGTTCGGCGAGAATCAGGGTCACGGCGAGCGGATGGGTGATGTACGGCTCACCGCTTTTGCGCATCTGGCCGCGGTGCGAGGACTCCGCCAGTACGTAGGCCCGGCGCAGCGGTTCCAGGTTCGCGTCGGGGTGGTGGGCGCGGTGTGCCTCGGCCACGTGGCCGATCGCGTCGGGCAGCCGGTCGCGGGACGTAGTGCCGAGCAGCGCGGCACGACCGAGGCGGCGCAGATCGATCCGAGGTCGGCTCTTCCTGCGGTGCGATGGGGGTTCCCCCTGCTCATGAGGGTCCCCCCGCTCGAGCGAAGTCGAGAGTGGGGGAGAAGCCGAGAGCCCGGGGGAGGGCGTTGCAGGGGCTGGCGTCGCGGGGTTCGTCGCCTCCGCACTCATGGGCACCTCCGGCTGCGTAGACCGGCGGACGGGGTGCCCCATGGCGTACACGGCTCAGGGGTTGGTCCCGATTCCCCCGTCCGGGCCGGTGCTTGATGCTACCGAGCCCACCACGCCCGGCTGACCGCCTCTCGCCGAGCGTGAAACGGATCACCCATTCGAGCGAAGGTTCAGGGGGTTTACGGACGTGAGGATTTGGAAGGAACGGGGGTTACGACATCGTCCGGGACGTCCGTTCAGAACCGGACGGTGTCCAGCCACTCCGCTTCGAGCTCGCCCTCGGCGACGATCACCGCGGGGCCCGTCATCTCGATCTCGCCGTCCGGGCGCTCGGTGATCACCAGGCGGCCACCGGGCACGTCGACGGTGTACGTCGACGGAGTCCCCGTCACGGCCGGGTCGGCTCCGTCGCGGCGGGCCGCCGCGACGGCCACGGCGCACGCGCCCGTCCCGCACGAGCGGGTCTCCCCGGAGCCGCGCTCGTGGACGCGCACGGCGACGTGGTGCGGCCCCCGGTCGACAACGAATTCGACGTTCACCCCGTCCGGGTAGGCCGTGGCCGGAGCGAACGGCGGCGGCGTGAACAGGTTGCCGGCGTGCGCGAGGTCGTCCACGAAGGCGACGGCGTGCGGGTTGCCCATGTTGACGTTGCGCGCGGGCCAGCTGCGCTCGCCGACGCTCACGGTGACGTCCCCCTCGGGGAGGACCGCCTTGCCCATGCCGACGGTGATGCCGCCGTCCTTGGCGAGGTGCACGCTCTTCACGCCCCCGCGCGTGGCGACCGCGATGTCTCCCTCGGCCACATGTCCGGCGCGCTGGAGGTAGCGCGCGAACACCCGCACTCCGTTGCCGCACATCTCCGCGACGGAGCCGTCGCCGTTGCGGTAGTCCATGAACCACTCCGCTTCGGCCGCCATCTCCTTGGCCTCGGGGTGCGCGGCGGACCGAACTACATGCAGCAGACCGTCGCCGCCGATGCCCGCGCGGCGGTCGCACAGGGCGGCCACGGCGGTCGGGGGCAGGTCGATGGCGTTCTCCGGGTCCGGGAGGATCACGAAGTCGTTCTCGGTCCCGTGACCCTTGAGGAAGGCGATCCGCGTGCTCATTCCTCGATCCTACGGGGTCGGTCCGACACCCCGGTCCCGGCAGGGGACCCAGGTGACGGCGGACCTCAGCGGAGGCGGGCGACGCGCCAGACGGCCAGTACCGCCACCGCCGCGACCACCACGACGTACGCGAGCACGACACGCCAGTCCAGACGGCGGCCGGAGCCCCGCGGCGGCAGACCCGGCCAGACGTAGCCGACCCGGCGGGCCGCCATCATGCCCCAGCCCGCGGCGCACGAGCAGATCAGCAGGCCGAGCATGGCGACCACCGCGCCGCCGTCACCGAACTCGAAGGCCAGCGGGAAGGCGAACATCAGGGAGCCCGTCGCGGCCAGGATCACGATCGGCGCGAGCTGCCAGATCCGCAGTCGACGCTGCGGGCGCAGCTCGACCTCGACCTCGGGCGGCACCATCTCGTCCGGTGCCGGCCCGTCGGCACTGACGCCGCCGGAAGGCTCGTCGGGCCCGTCGGAGCTCAGCGGAGCGCCGTCGGCACTCGGCCGCTCGCCGTCGCCGCCCAGCCGGTCCCCGTCAGGGCCCGGCCGATCTCCGACGAAGTCCTGACGATCCAGCGGTTCCTGCGGCTTCTGCTGCGCCTGCGCGGTGTCGTGCTCCGCGTCCTGTGCGGTGTCGCGAGGGCCGGCCTCCATCGCCACGCGCCCTCCCAACTCGGACTCCACTTGGTCGATCGAAGCTCGATGATGGCACGGCGCCGAAGGCCCGGACGGCGGCCGGAGCGTCCCGATGCCATGACGTGATCAGGCTGTGACCGGTCGTTCGACCAACGCCAGGGCGAGCTGCGGGAGTTCTGTGAGATCCGCCGCAGCGCCGCTCAGCCAGTGCACCCGGGGATCGCGCCGGAACCAGGAGTCCTGACGCCGCGCGAAGCGTTTGGTGGCGCGTACGGTCTCGGCGCGCGCCTCGGCGTCGGTGCACTCCCCGGCGAGCGCCGCGAGCACCTGCTGGTATCCGAGCGCACGCGATGCCGTACGCCCCTCACGCAGTCCGTGCGCCTCCAGTGCACGTACTTCGTCGACGAGCCCCGCCTCCCACATACGGTCGACGCGGCGCGCGATGCGGTCGTCGAGTTCGGGGCGCGTGACGTCGACGCCGATCTGCAGGGTGTCGTAGACGGAGTCGTGACCGGGAAGGTTGGCGGTGAAGGGCTTTCCGGTGATCTCGATGACCTCGAGGGCGCGGACGATACGGCGGCCGTTGCTGGGCAGGATCGCGTGCGCGGCCTCCGGATCGGCCGTGGCCAGACGCGCGTGCAGCGCTCCGGAGCCACGCAGTGTGAGCTCCTCCTCCAGCCGGGCCCGCACCTCGGGGTCGGTGCCGGGGAACTCCAGATTGTCGACGGCCCCACGGACGTACAGCCCGGAGCCGCCCACCAGGATCGGCCAGCGGCCCTCGGCGAGCAGCGCGTCGATGTGGGCGCGGGCGAGCCGCTGGTACTCGGCGACGCTGGCCGTGACGGTCACGTCCCAGATGTCCAGGAGATGGTGCGGGATCCCGCCGCGCTCCTGCGTCGTCAGCTTGGCGGTCCCGATGTCCATCCCTCGGTACAACTGCATGGAGTCGGCGTTGACGACCTCACCGCCGAGCCGTTGGGCGAGGTAAACGCCCAGATCGGACTTTCCTGCGGCGGTCGGTCCTACGACGGCGATGACCCGGGGGGCGGGGGGTGCGCTACTCACCGCCTCAGTCTCGCAAACCTCGGGACCTCTCCTCGAACGAGGTACGTGACGCCACGGGCCCGGGGTCGTTGCCTGTTGCGAGGTTCCAGCCGCCGGTTTTCGAGAACCGGTGACCCGTGCGACGCAATGGGACGCACCGGGTGACGCGGGATTTCGCCCTCACGAGTAACGTATGGAGTGGATATGGGCGTTTTTGCACGACTTCTTGGAAGGTCGAAGGCTACGGAAGAGGCGTCAACCGCCGCGGTGGAGGCCGACACACAAACGGCCGAGACCGAGGCGGAGGTGACGGAGGAGGCGAAGGGTTCGCCCGAGAAGTCCGAAGGCTCCGCGAGCCCGGCCGGCTCCGCGGGCGAAGACGGGGCCGCCGCGACCGAGCCCACGGGGTCCGCCGCGTCGGACGATGTCGAGATCCCTCAGCAGCAGACCGCAGAGAAGGCCGCGGACAACGAGGCCGGCGAAGGCGCCCGCACGTAACTGTCCCGCGAGGGAAGGTGGACCATGAGTCTCCTGGACAATTTGAAAGCCAAGCTGGCACCCGCCAAGGACAAGGTCTCGGACCTCGCGCAACAGCACGGGGACAAGGTCACTCACGGTCTCGACAAGGCCGCGAAGGTGGTCGACGAGAAGACCAAGGGCAAGTACAGCGACAAGATCCAGACGGGCACGGGCAAGGCGAAGGGCGCCATGGACCGACTCGCGCACAAGGAAACCGACGGCGCCACGCCGCCGCCGGACATGCCTCCACCGCCTCCGGCGTCCTGACGGGCACATATCGGCACGCATCACGCATCGGCGGACGGCCGCGGAGCACACCGGGCTCCCGGCCGTCCGCCGTGTCCGGGTCACCGTATCGGGGCTCGACTCTGTCGGCCGGCGGCTTTCCCGGGCGGAGTCCTGAGAGCTCCAAGAGCCCTAGGACCAGGCCGCCACCACGTACCCCACCCCGTACGGCGCGTCCTCGTACAGCAGGGCGCCGCCCAGGTCCGCACCCTCGGCCGCGCCCGCGAGGACTTGCCAAGGGGCCCGCCCGGAGACCTTCAGTTCGTAGGCCAGCTCGGCGTCCAGCGCCTTGAGGGCCGCCACGTCCGCCGCGCCCAGCGCCCGCGCGACCTCCGCGTCGAAGCCCGCCGCGCGTTCGTCGAGATAGCCGGGTGCCTTGAGCGTCCGGCACGCGCTGGCGTCGCCCATCACCAACAGGGCCACCCGGTCGGCCCGTGCGAGGATCCCCGCCCCGGCCCGGACACAGCGCTCGGCCTCGAGAGGTTCGCCCACGCCGAGGCCTTCGACGGGGGCGTCGGACCAGCCCGTGCGCTCCAGCAGCCAGGCGGCGACGGCGAGCGAGGGCGGAAGCGGGCGCTCCGGCGCCCCGGCAAGCGACACCCCTCCCCCGAGGCGTACGTCGAGGTCCACACCGAACCCGCGGAACGAGCCCGGCGCCCCCTCCGGAAACGGCCCGCGCGCGCTCTGTTCGGCGGGCCCGACGACGACCAGCAGGTCGGGGCGCGAGGCGGCCAGCACCCCCAGAGCGTCCGTGCAGGCCGCGCGCGCGGCGGTCAGTTCCGGTGCCGCACCGGCGGCGACCTCGGGGACGAGCAGCGGCGGACAGGGGCAGACTGCGGCGGCTACAAGCATGATCGGCAGCGTAACCCCGCCCGGCCGCTCCCGGAGCCCCCGCCCGGGGTCAGTCGCAGCCGCACCCGCTGCCGGTGGCGACCGGCAGCGGCTCCGGGGCACCGATCCTCGGCAGCCCCAGCATCACACCGGCGGGCTTCGGTGCCTCGGCCGCGTTGCGCCTCTCCCAGGCGTCCCCCGCGCGCGTGCGGCGCACATCCAGGACAGCGCCCTCGGCGAGCAGGTGGTGCGGGGCGGCGTAGGTGATCTCGACGGTGACCACATCACCGGGGCGTACTTCCTGGTCGGGCTTGGTGAAGTGGACCAGGCGGTTGTCGGGGGCACGGCCGGAGAGGCGGTGGGTGGCGCCGTCCTTGCGGCCCTCGCCCTCGGCGACCATCAGCTCCAGGGTGCGGCCGACCTGCTTCTTGTTCTCGTCCCAGGAGATCTCCTCCTGGAGGGCGACGAGCCGCTCGTAGCGCGCCTGGACGACCTCCTTGGGGATCTGGTTCTCCATGGTGGCGGCCGGGGTGCCGGGGCGCTTGGAGTACTGGAACGTGAACGCCGCCGAGAAGCGCGCCTCCCGCGCCACGTGCATGGTCTGCTCGAAGTCCTCCTCGGTCTCTCCGGGGAAGCCCACGATGATGTCGGTGGTGATGGCGGCGTGCGGAATGGCTGCGCGCACCTTCTCGATGATCCCGAGGTAGCGGTCCTGTCGGTAGGACCGGCGCATCGCCTTCAGGACCGGGTCCGAACCGGACTGCAGCGGCATGTGCAGCTGCGGCATCACGTTCGGTGTCTCGGCCATGGCGGCGATGACGTCGTCGGTGAAGTCACGGGGGTGCGGGGAGGTGAACCGGACCCGCTCCAGGCCCTCGATCTGCCCGCAGGCCCGCAGCAGCTTGCTGAACGCCTCGCGGTCGCCGATGTCGCTGCCGTACGCGTTGACGTTCTGTCCGAGCAGTGTGATCTCGGAGACGCCCTCGCCGACCAGTGCCTCGATCTCGGCGAGGATGTCGCCGGTCCTGCGGTCCTTCTCCTTGCCGCGCAGCGCCGGGACGATGCAGAAGGTGCAGGTGTTGTTGCAGCCCACGGAGATGGAGACCCAGGCCGCGTACGCGCTCTCTCGGCGGGTCGGCAGCGTGGACGGGAACGCCTCCAGCGACTCGGCGATCTCGACCTGCGCCTCTTCCTGTACGCGGGCGCGCTCCAGGAGGACCGGCAGCTTGCCGATGTTGTGCGTACCGAAGACGACGTCCACCCAGGGCGCCTTCTTCACGATGGTGTCGCGGTCCTTCTGGGCCAGGCAGCCGCCGACGGCGATCTGCATCCCGGGGCGCTTCGTCTTCATCGGCGCGAGGCGGCCGAGGTTGCCGTACAGCCTGTTGTCGGCATTCTCCCGGACGGCGCAGGTGTTGAAGACGACGACGTCCGCGTCACCGTCGGACCCCTCGGGCGCGCGCACGTAACCGGCGCCTTCGAGGAGCCCTGAGAGCCGTTCGGAGTCGTGGACGTTCATCTGGCACCCGTAGGTGCGCACCTCATAGGTCTTGGGTTCCTGGACGTCCACTGCCTGACTCCGGTCGCTGCTGCTGGTCATGGCTCAAGGGTAGGCGGTTTCGGGAGAGCCCCCGCCCGAGGGTTTCGAGGAGCGGGCCGCGCCCGACCACGAGGTCGGCAGCCGTCCCCACCGGGCCGAGGGGGCCCGTGATGCAATGGGGCACCACAGAACGGATCTCGGGGTGGAGTGGGGCGTGTTGAGCGACGGTGGGGCCGATGCGGGGAGTTTCCAGCCTCTGGAGGACGGCGATCCTCGGGTCGTCGGCGGCTACCGGCTGGTGGCACGGCTCGGGGCCGGGGGCATGGGACGGGTCTATCTCTCGCACACGCCGGGCGGGCGGGCCGTCGCGGTCAAGGTGATCCGGCCGGAGCTGGCCGAGAACGCCGAGTTCCGCAAGCGGTTCCAGGCCGAGGTGGCCGCCGCGAGCCGGGTGCACGGGCTCTACACGGCTCCGGTCGTGGACAGCGACACCGGTGGATCGATGCCGTGGTGTGCGACCGCCTATGTGCCGGGGCCTTCCCTCGCCGACGCGGTACGCGATCACGGTCCGCTGCCCGTCGACACCGTGCTGCGGCTGATCGCCGGTGTCGCGGAGGCTCTGCAGGCGGTGCACCGCGAGGGCATCGTGCACCGGGACCTCAAGCCGTCGAACGTGCTGCTCGCCGCGGACGGGCCGCGGGTCATCGACTTCGGTGTCGCGCGGGCCGCGGATGCCACGTCGGTGACGATGAGCGGCACCGCCCTCGGAACCGTCGCCTACATGGCTCCGGAGCAGGTCCTCGGCGGGGATGCCATGCCGTCGGCCGACGTGTTCGCGCTCGGGCAGACCGCGGTGTTCGCGGCGACGGGCGGCGGCGCCTTCGGGGACGGGGATCCGCACGCGGTGCTCTACCGGGTGGTGCACGAGGAGCCTGATCTCAGCCGCGTGCCGGTGGAGATACGGGAGCTGGTGGCACGGTGTCTGCGCAAGCCCGCCGCCGAGCGGCCTTCCGTCGAGGAGGTCATACGCTCCGTCCAGACGATCCAGGCGGATCTCGGTGCCGAAGCGCGGTCCGCGTCCGGGGCGTGGCTGTCGGGCGAACTGGCGGCGGGTATCGCGGCCCGGGCCGAAGACGCGGATCGAGCGCGGGCGGAGGCGGTTCCGGACACTCACGCTTCCGGAGCTGCGGGGACTTCGGGGGCTTCGGGGGCCTCCGGAGTGTCTGGGGCTTTCGGACCCGCTGGATCCGGCGCCTTCGGACCCGCCGGTCCAGCCGGCCCCGGCGCCTTCGGGCCGCCGATGGCCTACTCCCCCACCGCGCCGTCCCATGCCACGCCGTCCCACGCCGCGCTGCCCGGACCCTTCGTGATGGGGCCAGGGGCCGCGCCGGGTCCGTACGCTCCGCATCCCTGGCCGCAGCCGCAGGAGCCGGACGCCGCCCGGACCTCCGCGGTGGGCACGGGCGGCAAGGGCCGCAAGGCCCGGGGCTGGGTGTTGTCGGCAGCCGCGGTCGTACTCGTCGCCGGTGGCGCGGCCGCCGCGCTGCTGCCCCTTCTCTCGGTGGCGGACCACGTGCTGCGCAGCCGCGACTACGTGAACGTCGTCGTCGCCGGCAAGCAGCCGTGCTTCGACTGGCTCTCCAT
>NZ_JBEYFS010000043.1:0-62251 GCF_040634475.1 Streptomyces sp. NPDC007095 | reverse complement strand
ACGAGGGCCTGTGCCCGGCACGCCGAGAGCACGCACCTGACGCCGCAGGGCCCGCCCTCCGGGCGGACGACGGGAATTTGACGACAGGACCTAGGTGCGGACGGTGCGGCCCCGGCACAGCGGGCCCGAGATTCCCTGGAACTCCAGGTCGAGGCCGAGGCCGTCGCGCTCGGCGTGGAGGTGCAGGTGCGGCTCGCTGCTGTTGCCGGAGTTCCCGACCTCGCCGAGGACCTGCCCGACGCGCACGGGGTCGCCGGTGCTCACGGTCACGGTCCCGGGGCGCAGATGGGCGAGCTTGACGATCTCGGCGCCCGTGTCGATCCACACGTGGTTGCCGTACAGGGGCTGGTAGCGGATGGCGCCGGGCTCTTGGTCGTCGATGTGATCGGCGGCGGAGACGACCGTACCGTCGCAGGGTGCGTGCACGGGCTGCCCGTAGATGAGGTAGCGCTCGTTCTTGCCGTGCATGCCCTGGGTGCGGGGGCGGTGACGCCCGCGCGTCCCGCCCGGGCCGGCCTGGACCACGTCCAGGGCGCCGCGTTGCTCGGGGACGGCGACGTGATGGTTGAGGCTGCGTCCGCCTCCTTGCCCCACGTACCAACTGCCTCCCTGCAAGGGGAAGACAAGGGGCCGGGAGACGGCCGTCCCCCAGCGGTGACGCCGTGCCCGCATCAGGAGTACGCCGAGGACGGCGACCAGTGCGGCCCCCACGACCAGTTCGGGGGCACCGCCCGACGTGGGCAGCCCCGGCAGCCGCCAGGCGGAGGCGAGGGCGACGAGCGCCCCGGCCTCCAGCGGCCGGCGTATCCACCACGGAAACAGGGCGGGGGCACGCCAGCCCTCCACGACCAGGTATCCGGCCGCGACGATCAGCAGGCGGCCGCACCAGGCGATCCGGGAGGGGGCCTCCCAGCAGGCGTCGATGCGCACGACGAACAGCAGCACCAGCACGGTCCAGGCCAGAGCCGGGCGCACCCAGTCGGTGCGCAGGCGTGCCGGGCGGTGTGCGCCGGGGGCGATCAGGAGCCCGTCCAGCTCATGGCCGTCCCTGGTGGCGGCGAAGGCGAGGGCCCGCCCCCGGGTGCCTTCGATCACCAGTCCGTCGCGGCTGTCGCGCACGCCGGTGACCTCGCCGACCCGTCCGAGCGTGGTGTCCACGATCTCGTCGAGCCGCTTCCGGCCCACGGCGGCGACCACGCGCGGCGCCAGGCGTTCCCGGTCGGCGGGCTCGGCGGTGAGAAACCGGTACAGGGCGTCCGGCGCGGCGTTCGCCGCTTCCTCGGTCGCGTCACGCATCGGCCGCACCGTCCTGTCCCGCCGTCATCGACACCGGGGTCATGCCGCGCGCGGGCAGCGGTGACCAACTCCGGCTCAGTACATGTTCCTTGGCGGACCGGAAGCGCCGCGCGAGCGACCGGTAGTCCTCGTCGCGCAGGCAGGTGCAGTCCGCGCCGATCATCAGCAGCCCGAAGCACACCAGGCCCATGCAGGCGATGATGCCCAGGTGCATGCCCTCCAGGGCCACCGTGTTGGCCTTCCGGATCCACGGGCGAGCGGACAGGATCGCGAAGGGCAGCGCCAGCTCGATGAAGATCGTGAAGTAGCAGAGGGCGGTGCCCACGAAGGCGTTGTTCATCAGGTGCGCGTACGTGGCCGACATCTCGAAGCCGGTGATCCGGCTGATGTAGTACATCGCCACGCCGTCCTGCCACACCTTCCCGGTGATCTTCCAGTAGCCGGCGGTGAAGTACAGCACCGCGGTCTGGAAGACGATGAGAAAGGCGGCGAGGTTGTGCAGCACGGTGGAGGTCGTCGGCCGTTCGTCCGCGCGCATCTGTGCGCGCCGCCGCTTGGCGCCGGGCGCGAAGTAGGCGTTGGAGACGGTGAAGACCATGAACAGGATGACGATCTGGGCGAGGTTGTCGCCGCCTTCGAGCACATCCTGGTTCCGGTTGTGCAGCGACCACATCATCAGGGCCTGCGCGAGGGTGAGTGCCCGGCCGCCGAAGATCATGAACGCCAGGGCGATCACGATCACCGCGTGATAGGCGATCTCGAACCAGAGCGTGGAATGGCTCCACAGGAAGATCGAGAAGCCCCAGCGCGGCAGCGCGGCCTTCGCCGTGGAGATCGAGTTGTAGGAGTCCGGCCCCCACAGGAAGCGCCGCCGTGAGTAGTCGGACAGGCAGTACAGCAGGGTGGCGAAGCCGATGAAGACGCGGAGCGCCGCGACTCCGACGAGCCGGTGCTTCCTGCTCGCGAGGCGCAGCAGCGCGGCGTCCAGCCGCGCCGTGCCGGCCTGCCGTCCCCTGCCCATCAGGGCGAACACGCCGGTCACTGCTCCACCCCCGCTACGTAGTCCATCCATGACGTCGCCAGCAGTCCCTTCTCGTGCTCCTTCGGCCCGGGTTCCGCGTACCGCGCCGAGAACGGCACGATGGGACGGTTCTTGAAGGTCGCCTGTACGGAGATGATCTTCGCGTCCGGGTAGAGCGCCTTCGCCTGTACGGAGAAGAACCGCTGCATCTCCTCGAAGTCCGGCTTGAACTGGTCGTCGAGACGCTTGCGGGCGTCCTGCCGCTCCGCTGCCGGAAGTTTCTGGATCTTGTTCGCGATACCCGCGTACCGGTTGGCCACGGCGTCGAACGCGAGAAGCACGCCGGGGAGTTTCGTCGGGTTCACCCGGAAGTCGCGCGGGGATCGGTCGATGGCCTGCTCGATCTCGACGGGGCTCGACTCCACGGTCTTGCCCGAGCCGGGGAGCGTCATCCGGGCGCGCAGGTATACGAAGTCGTTGTTGCTGCCGGGGGTGGGTCCGAAGAGCTGCCAGTCCTGCCAGAAGTACGGCTCCATGAAGGCCATGACGGGGCCCTTGACACGGTCCTTCGCCGGGGAGTCGGGGGCGTTGTACACCAGGCAGCACAAGCAGTACACCGCCACGGCCACGAGGGCGGCCAGCGCGCTGACCCGTACCTTCGCCGGGAGCGCCCCGCCCGCCGTCCGGGGTGCGCCCTCCGATGCGCGCGAGCGCGCGAGAACTCTCATCGCTGTTCACATCCAGGTGGGGCCGACGTCCAGGTCGGTCATGTCGGAAAAAAGGGATGGATTCGCGCGACACTGTGTGCCGGGGCGGGGCGCCCCGCCCCGGCATCGGGGGGCGATGCGGTGTCGGTGGACACCCGGCACCGCATGTCACTTCGCACCGCTGGTCATGCGGTGGCTCACGTCATCCGGCACCGATCGTCGGTCGGTGCCGCATGCCACGCGGCTCCGCCGGCCGGGCGGTGCTGTGGCTTCCCCCTGCGCCGAAGGTCAGTCGGCGCCACAGGTCACGCGGGGCCGGTGGTCGGCCGGCGCCAGTGGGTCCTTCGCTGCCGCACGTCGTGCGGCGGTGTGCAACACCTGACGCAACTAGGTCAGTTGGCGTCGTAGGCGGTGTCGCCCGGTATCACTCCGTGCAGCGACCTGCCGCTGAGAGCGGGACCGCCGCTGGAGGACGACGAGGACTCGCTGGACGACGAGGAGTCGCTGGACTTCGGGAGCTTGGTCGTGTACTTCGCGACCTGCTCCGTCGCCTTGACGACCGTCGCCGCGGCGACGCTCTGGGCGATCGCGTGCCAGAACTGCGGCTGCGCACCCTTGCTGAGGACCTGGGCGGTGGTGACCGAGTGCTGGGCGGCGGCCTTGTGCTGCGGCAGGGAGGCAGCCGACGCGCTGGAAGTGGTGAGACCCGCGGTGCCGACCGCGGCGAGAGCCGCGATCACCGCACCGGCGACGGCACGCTTGCCGTTCATGGTGATTCCCTTCGAGTGGTGGAAATTTCAGCTGGGTGCGCGAATCGATTCGCAGACAAGTGCGCACTTTTCTCCATGGCTCATCACGGCACGCAAAGGCCTTGAGCAACCGGGGAGTGAGTTCATGCTAGCCACGACTCGGCGCGACACTCAACGAAATAGATGGCCGTGAAGCGGAGTCAAGCCCTCCAACCTCAGATAAAGCTCAATCGACCTCAGGTGGAGCTCAAATCGAGAGGATTTATTGCCACCCGTACTCTCCACAAGGCTTCAAGGTAATGGCCGCGCTGCACAATCTTTACTCTGCGATGGGTTCTTCGGGAGGAAACTAAACCCGCGCTAACGCACCCCTCAATGGACTGGCAGGACAAGGAAATAAGGTCTGCTCGGCCTCTATGGTTTGGAGCGTGAAAGAGCGTTATAGGAACGGACGGCCATGGGTTCCGACAGCGGCGGGGCACATCTGCCGGCTGATCGGTGTCCTGGACCTGGTGAGTGCCCTCTTCCCGGGCTTCCGGCACTCCCGGGTGCACAGCTGGCTCGGTGACCTTCCCGGCGGGGTGAGCACGCTGGCGGCGGTGGGCCAACTGACGAGCGGACTGCTGCTGGTCCTGCTGGCCCACGCGCTGCGCCGCCGCAAGCGTCGCGCCTGGCGCGCGGTGGTGGTGCTGCTTCCGACGAGCGCGGCACTCCATCTGCTGCACCGCCATGAACTGCCCACGGCGCTCATCGCGCTGGTCCTGCTGGGGCTGATCCTGGTCCACCGGCGTGAGTTCTACGCCAAGGCCGACCCGCGCACCCGCCTGAGAGCACTTGCCAGTTTTCTCGGCCTGGGCGGGCTCAGCGTCCTGCTCGGCCTGCTCGTCGTCAGCGTCCACCCGTCGAGCGAACGCCGGTCGTACACCTTTCCGCAACGGCTGGAGCACGTGCTGTACGGGCTGTTCGGCATCGAGGGGCCGGTCGGGTACACCTCCGTCCGGGTCGCCGATCTGGTGGGCTACTCGCTGGGCGCACTGGGCCTGTTGACCGCGCTGACCAGCGCTTGGCTGGCACTGCGTCCGGAGACGCCGGAACCGGAACTGACCGCCGAGGACGAGTCGCGCGTGCGGGCGCTGCTCGACCGCTACGGCGCCCGCGACTCCCTGGGCTATTTCGCTCTGCGGCGCGACAAGAGCGTGGTGTTCTCCCCCTCGGGCAAGGCGGCGATCGCCTACCGGGTGGTCTCGGGCGTCATGCTGGCCTCGGGCGACCCGCTCGGAGACGTCGAGGCCTGGCCCGGTGCGATCAACGCCTTCATGGCCGAGGCGCGCGAGCACGCGTGGGTGCCCGCCGTGGTGGGCTGCAGTGAGACCGGCGGGGAGATCTGGGCCAGGGAGACCGGGCTGGATGCGCTGGAGCTGGGCGACGAGGCGGTGGTCGACACGGCCGACTTCTCGCTGTCCGGACGGGCCATGCGCAACGTCCGGCAGATGGTGAAGCGGATCGAGCGGGGCGGCTACGTCTGCCGGGTCCGCCGGGTCGCCGAACTGAACGAGACGGAGCGGCAACGGATCGGTGACGCCGCCGCACGCTGGCGGGGAACCACCGTGGAACGCGGCTTTTCCACCGCGCTGGGCCGGTTCGGCGATCCCGCGGACGACGATTGCGTCGTCGTCACCGCCCACAAGGCACCCGATGAGGCAGCGGGGGAGGACCCGGCCGGCGACGACCTGAAGGCGATACTGCACTTCGTGCCCTGGGGGCCTGAGGACATCTCCCTGGACCTGATGAGACGCGACCGCTCCGCCGACCCCGGCCTCAACGAGCTGCTGATCGTCGCGGCCTTGCAGGCGGCGCAGCGGATGGGCGTGCGTCGCGTGTCACTGAACTTCGCGATGTTCCGCTCGGCCCTGGCCAGGGGTGAGCGACTCGGCGCAGGACCGGTGCTGCGCGTGTGGCGCGGACTGCTGGTCTTCTCCTCGCGCTGGTTCCAGATCGAGTCGCTCTACAAGTTCAACGCCAAATTCCAGCCGCGCTGGGAGCCGCGGTTCCTGGTGTATCCGCGGGCACGCGATCTGCCGAGGATCGGGCTCGCCATCATGCGGGCGGAGGCGTTCATCACCCTCGAACTGCCCCGGCCCGCACGCGCCAGGCGAACCACCACCCTCACGCCCGCCGAGGATGTCCGGCCCGCGGTCTGAGGCGGCGCAACGGACGTCCCCGGGGCAGGCGTGAACCTCTACGAGACCAGCGGAAGGGCGGCCTTGTCCTCGAGCCAGGAGGCCCGGGAGAGAACGGCCCGCTGCACCTGCCGGAGCCGGAGGCTCGGTTCCATGCCGAGCCCTTCGACGAGCTTGTTCCGGAGGGTGTTGTATACGCCGAGCGCGTCGGCGGTGCGGCCACTCCGGTAGAGAGCCACCATCAGATAGAGATAGAGGTTCTCCCACAACGGCTGGTCCGCGACCAGGCCGTAGGCCTCACTGATCACCCAGGCGTTCCGGCCGAGCCGGAGTTCGGTTTCCACCCACAGCTCGTGAGCGGAATTCCGCTTCTCGTCCAGCTGGTGGCCCAGATCGTCCAGCATGGGCAGGCCGCGGACGTCGGCGAGGGCAGGCCCGCGCCACAGCGCGATGGCGGAGGCCAGCAGCTCCGAGGCCTCCGCCGTCCGCCCGATGGCGTTCAGCTGGTGGGCCCCGGTCACATGGGACTCGAAACGGCACAGGTCCAGTTCGTGCCGCCGGCCCAGGTCGAGGACGTAACCGGGAGCCCGAGTGGCAAGGACGGCCGGGTCCGCGTCCAGTGCCGACAGGTGCTTGCGCAGCCGGGATACGTAGACCTGCAGAGCGGTGGCCGCGCTGCGTGGCGGGTTGTCCGCCCAGAGGAGGTCGGTCAATTGCTGGGTGGAGACGACTCGCTCGGCGTTCAGGCACAGCAGCGCCAGCAGCGCCCGCTGTTTGAGGGCGCCGGGACCCTGTGTGACGGAGCCGTCGGCTGCCGCAATCTGCAGCGGCCCGAGTATGTGGAAGTCCATTTCTATCCCCCGTGGGCGTGTTTTCCATGACGGCAGGTTGGTCAATCCCGCCGGATGATGATCTTCGGTGGCGTGCCGGACGCCAGGCAAGTTCGAGGTGTCCCTTTTACCGAGAATTGGCTCGACTCTCACCGCAACTTGAGCCCCGGGGCGACCGGGCCGATCGGATGTGACGTACGCCATCGTTGTGGAATATGCGCTGCGGGACGCATGAAATGCGGCTGGTCCGGCGCATGGGGGAGTTTAGCGGTGCGGTCTAGTCTCTGAAATATCTGCACAACGTGATTTACGGGGGAAAGAGTTGTACGGCACACGTCTGCCAATTTCGGCTGCCCAGCATGAGATATGGTTGGCCGAGCAGTTGAATCCGAAAGGGCAGCAGTCCCGCATCGGTGAATACCTGGAGATCCGCGGCCCGATCGACGCGGAGAAGTTCGAAGCCGCACTCCGGCGGACCATCGCCGAGGCCGAACCCTTTCGGGCACGGTTCGGCGAATGCGAAGGCGTGCCCTGGCAGACCGCCGACCTGGCCGACGACTGGGTCTTCCCCGTTCTCGACGTCAGCACCGAGGACGATCCCATGGCGGCGGCCAAGGCCTGGATGCGGGCCGACCTGGCCCGTCGGCTGCCGCTGTCCACCGGTCCCCTTTTCTCGTACGCCCTGTTCCGACTCGGGCCCGAACACTTCGTCTGGTACCTGAGTGCTCATCACATCCTGGCCGACGGGCACAGCGGCGCACTGATCTCCTTCAGGGTCGCCGAGCTCTACAGTGCCGCCGTCACAGGCCGCGACCCGGCGCCGACACCGTACGGCAGCCTGCGCACGCTTCTGGACAACGAGCGCCGGTACCGGGAATCGGACGCACGCGCGGCCGACCAGGCCCACTGGGGCGGCCGGTTCGCCGAGGCGCTGAGGCCGACACGGCTGGCCGGCACCCCGTCCGGCACCCCGGACCACAACCTGACCGAGACGGGCCGGCTCTCCGCCGCCGAGACCACCCGGCTCCGTACCGCGGCGCGGCAGGCGCGCACGCACTGGTCGGTGCTGCTGGTCGCCGCCACCGTCGCCTACCTGCACAAGACGACGGGGGAGCGGCACGTGGTCCTCACCCTGCCGGTGGCGGCCCGGCCCGACGCCGAACTCCGCACGGTGCCGGTCATGCTCTCCAACACCCTGCCGCTGCACGTGGAAGTACGCCCAGAGGAGTCCGTGCTCGACCTGATACGCAAGGTCTCCCGGGAGTTCCGCCGACTGCTCCGGCACCAGCGCCACCGGGGGGAGTCTCTCGCCCGGTCATTCGGACTGCGCCCGCAGGAGAGCTTTCTGACCGGCCCTCAGGTCAACATCATGTCCTTCGACTACGACCTGGAATTCGCCGGGCACCGGGCCGAGGCGCACAACCTCACCCAGGGACCGGTCGACGACCTCTCCGTCACGGCCTACGACCGCTCCGACGGCTCCGGACTGCGGATCGACCTGGTCGGCAATCCCGAGTTGTACCGGTCCGACGGACTGGCCGCCCACCACCGCCGTTTCCTGGCACTGCTCAGGGCGTTCACCGCGCCGAACGCCCAGGAGCGAGCGGTCGGTCTGATCGACCTGGCCACCGAGGAGGAGCGCGCCGAACTGCTCGCCGAGTCCCGCGCCAACCGCCTCAAGTACCACGAGACCACGCTGCCCGAACTGTTCGCCGCCCAGACGGCACGCACCCCCACGGCGACGGCCGTGCTGGACCGCGACGGACGGTCCGTGACCTACCGGGACCTCGACCTCGCGTCGAACCGCCTCGCCCGGCTGCTGATCGCCGAAGGCGCCGGCCCGGACCGGATCGTGGCCCTGGCGGCGTCCCGGTCGGCCGACATGGTCGTAGCCCTGCTGGCCATCCTGAAGGCCGGAGCCGCGTACCTTCCCGTCGACCCGGAGTACCCGGCGGAGCGGATCGCCTTCATGCTGCGGGACTCCGCGCCCGCGCTGCTGCTCACCACCACGGGGGTTCTCGCCGGCCTGCCCGAGACCGGCGTCCGCACCCTCGTGGTCGACGGGTCCGAGGCCGCCGAGGCGCTCCGGCACCGGTCCGGTGCCGCGGTGGACGACCGGGACCGGCTCGGCCGGCTGGAGCCGTGGCACACCGCGTACGTCATCTACACCTCGGGCACCACCGGGACCCCCAAGGGCGTGGTCATGCCCACCGGCTCCCTGGTCAACCTGCTCAGGTGGCACAACGACGACCTTCCGCGGGTTCCCGACTCCAGGACGGCCCAGTTCACCGCACTCAGCTTCGACGTGTCGGTGCAGGAGATCACCTCGGCGCTGCTCTTCGGCAAGACCCTGGTCATTCCGGACGACGACGTCCGACGCGACCCGGACCGCCTGGCCAAGTGGCTGGACGAGCAGCAGATCAACGAACTCTTCGCACCCCACCTGGTGATCGAGGCGGTCTGTGAGGCCGCGGCCGCGCAGGACCGGGACCTTCCCGCGCTGCGGGTGCTCGCCCAGGGCGGCGAGGCCCTCGTACCCAGCCGCGCCGTCCGGGAGTTCTGCCGCCGGGTGCCGAACCGGCGACTGCACAACCATTACGGTCCTTCCGAGACCCACCTGGTCACCGCCTACACCCTGCCGGCCGACACCGCCGGCTGGCCCTCCCCCGTGCCGATCGGCCGGCCGATCCCCAACGTGTCGGGGCACGTCCTGGACGGTGGACTGCGGCTGGCGCCGCCGGGTGTCCCGGGCGAGCTCTACCTGTCCGGTGAGGCACTCGCCCTCGGCTACCTCAATCGTCCGGCACTGACGGCCGAACGCTTCGTGGCCGACCCCTTCGGCGAGCCCGGAAGCCGGATGTACCGCACGGGCGACCTGGTCCGCCGCCTGCCCGACGGCGATCTGGAGTACCTGGGCCGCACCGACCACCAGGTCAAGATCAGGGGCGTCCGGATCGAACCGGCGGAGGTCAGGGACGCCGTCGCCGGCTGTCCGGGCGTCACCCAGGCCGAGGTCGTCGTCCGTGACGACCCCTCGGGAGCCGCTTGTCTGGTCGCCTATGTGGTGGCGCAGGGCGGGGGAGCACCGGCTCCGGCGGCCGTCCGCGAGCATGTGGCGGAGCGGCTGCCCAGGCACTTGGTGCCGGCCGCCGTGGTCGTGCTCGACGCGTTCCCGCTGACCCCCAACGGCAAGCTCGACCGCCGGGCCCTGCCCCGACCCGACTTCACCGCGGCAACCCCCACCCGTGCCCCGCGCACCGGGCGGGAGAAGGCCCTGGCGGGGCACTTCGCCGAGGTGCTGGGAGTGGCCCGGGTCGGCGTGGAGGACGACTTCTTCCAGCTCGGCGGCCACTCGATGCTGGCGGCCCGGCTGCTCGCCCGGATCCAGGCCGACTTCCGGGTGGATCTGAGCGTCCGCGACCTGTTCGAGGCCCCGACGGTGGCGGCACTGGACCGCCGGATGACCGCTGCGGCTGCCGACGAGGGGCCCCTGGCGCCGCTGCTGCCGCTGCGCCGTCGGGGCGGCCGTCCGCCGCTGTTCTGCTTCCCTCCCGCCGCCGGCATCAGCTGGTCCTACCAGGGCCTGCTCCGCCATCTCGGGCCCGACCAGCCGGTGTACGGCCTGCAGGCGCGCGGGCTCACGGACTCCGGCCGCATGCCCGGCAGCGTCCAGGAGATGGCCTCCGACTACCTGGAGCAGATCCGGGCCGTGCAGCCCGACGGGCCCTACCACCTGCTCGGCTGGTCCTTCGGCGGGCTGGTGGCGCATGCCGCGGCGACCGCCCTGGAGACGGCGGGCGAACGGGTGGAGCTGCTGGCCGTGCTGGACTCCTACCCCTGCCCGAGTGCCGTGGGACCGGTGCCCGAGATCGATGAACGCGCCTTCGTCAGGCTTGTGTTCGGCGACACCGAGCAGATGCCGGACGAGGTGCCGACCAGGTGCCTGCACGAGGTCTTCCTGCACCACCTGCGTCTGATGACCTCGTTCACACCCGGCCGCTTCCGGGGTGATCTGGTCTTCTTCGCCGCCGCGCTGTCCGACCCGACCGACCCCTATGAGGCCGGCCGCACCTCCCCGCAGGCCTGGCGGGCGTACGTGGACGGCGAGATCCGCACGCATGACGTGACGGTGACCCATCACCGCATGACCACGCCCGAAGCCCTCGCGCAACTGGGGCCCGTACTCGCCGATCACCTGCACAGAGCGGCCCTCGGCCGCGACTCCGTGGGGAGCTGAACCCGTGCCGAACCCCTTCGACGACCCGAACGGGACCTATCTGGTCCTGGCCGACGGGAAAGGCCACCACTCGTTGTGGCCGGCCTTCGCCGACGTCCCCGCCGGCTGGGCCGTCGCCCGTCATGCCGGCACCCGCCAGGAGTGCCTGGACCACATCGACCATCACCCGGCCGACCGACTGGAGCACGAAACCACATGACCACGACGCTGAGTGACGAAGCGGCGAAGGACACCGAGGAACTGACACGCATCCGTGCGCTGGTGCGGCACGGCATCGACGGCCGCGAGGACCACCACGGGCCGAGGCTGCTCCGGCGCCTCGCCGAGGGCCGGCAGGGCGGACCGTACGGGCACTTCTCGGTGCGCCCCTACGGCCCGCTGCTGGGTGCGCAGATCGAGGGCCTGAACCTGTCCGAACCGCTGGCCCCGGAGGTCTTCGAGGAACTGGACCGTGCCCTGCTGGAGTGGAAGGTCCTCTTCTTCCGCGGGCAGGAACTCACCCACGAGCAGCAGCGGGCCTTCGCCGCCAACTGGGGCGAGATCGACCAGCACCCGTTCCTGCCCAAGGGCGCCTCCCAGGACGTCGTCCGCCTGGAGAAGGGCGCTGCCAACCCCGGCTTCGAGAACGTCTGGCACCACGACTTCCCCTGGATCCCCAACCCGCCGCTCGGCGCGGTCCTGCGGATGGTGGAGATGCCCGAGGCCGGGGGCGACACGCTCTTCGCCGACACCGGTGCGGCCTACGACAACCTGCCCGACGAGGTGAAGAGGCGCCTGGAGGGCCTGCGGGCGGTGCACGACTTCACACCGTCGGCGAACTACCGCGACCTGCTGACGGACGAGCAGCGCCGGCACTTCCAGGAGTTGTTCCCGCCGGTCGCCCATCCGGTGGTGCGGACCCACCCGAGGACGGGACGCAAGAGCCTCTTCGTCACCTCCATCTTCACCACCCGCATCGAGGGGCTGGAGCCCGCGGAGAGCGAGGAACTGCTGCGGTACCTGTTCCGGCAGGCCCAGTACCCCGAGTACCAGGTGCGATTCCGCTGGCAGCCGGGGGACGTGGTGTTCTGGGACAACCGCGCAGTGCAGCACTACGCCACGTCCGACTACTACCCCCACCGTCGTGTCGTGGACCGTGCGGCCATCGCCGGTGACCGGCCGTTCTGAGGTGGCCGCCCGCACGGCCGTGGTGAGCGGCGGCACCCGCGGCATCGGACTGGAGCTGTCCAGGCGGCTCAGCGCCCTGGGTTACCACGTCCTCGCCCTCTTCCGGGGAGATGAGCGGGCGGCCCGTGCGGCCGCCGGGCAGCGCGGGGACGGCATCGAAACCGTGCGGATCGACCTGACCCGCCCGGCCGAGGTCCGGGCGGGCTGCGAGCGCATCCTCGCCGCCCACGGCGCACCGCACGTCCTGGTGAACAACGCCGGTGTCAACCGGGACCGGCCCTTCCTGGAACTGACCGACGAGGACTGGGACCGGGTGATCGCCACCAACCTGTCCGGGCCGTTCCACCTCACCAGGGCGTTGGCCCCGGCGATGGTGGCGGCAGGCCGCGGATCGATCGTGAACATCGGCGCGACCACCGCCATCCGGCCGCGGCCGAACGGGGCCAACTACTGCGCCAGCAAGGCCGGGCTGCTCCAGCTCACCCGGTGTCTGGCGCTGGAACTCGCGCCGGCGGTCCGGGTCAACGCGCTCATCCCCGGTTTCACCGACACGCCCGAGGTCATCGAGCGGTACCGGCTGGACGAGGCGGAGCCACGTCGGCGCGTTCTGGGCCAGATCCCGCTCGGGCGGATCGGCACGGTGACGGACGTCGCCGACGCCCTCGAATTCCTGGTGACCGATCGGAGCCGCTATCTCACCGGCCAGCAACTGGTCGTCGACGGCGGCCACTTCATGGGCTGAGCGCCACTGCGCCGGGCCCATCCGTAATACAGCGAGAGAAGCGAAGAATTGATGAGCGAGGAACAGATCGACCGCTACCACGAGGACGGTTTCCTCCTGGTGGAGTCCGCACTCACCGCCGCCGAAGTGGCGTCCCTGCGTGCGGCGTTCGAGCGCGACTGCGAGGTCCCCGGACCCCAGCGGATCGTCGAGGACGACGGTGCCGCGGTGCGGGCCGTCTACGCCTCCCACCAGCGCCAACCGGAGTACGCCGCACTGCTGCGTGACCCCCGGGTCCTGGGGCCGGTCCGGCAGTTGCTGACCGAGGACGTCTACCCCTACCAGTTCAAGATCAACGCCAAGCCGGCCTTCGGCGGCGAACGCTGGTCGTGGCACCAGGACTACGTCGCCTGGCGGATCGCCGACAACCTGCCCGCCCCCCGCCAGATCAACGTCGGTGTCTTCCTCGACGACGTGGACGAGTTCAACGGCCCGGTCATCTTCGTCCCCGGCTCCCACCGCGCCGGCCTGGTGCGCGACGACCGCCGCCAGGGGGCCAAGTCCGAGCTGCACCTCGACCCGGACGACATCGCGCTCACCGCCGAGCAGCTCGCCGGCCTGGTGGCCACGCACGGCATGACCAGCCCCAAGGGACCGGCCGGCTCGCTGGTCTTCTTCTCTCCCGAGATCGTGCACGGTTCGGCTCCGAACATGTCCCCGTTCCCCCGTCGGCTTCTCATCGCGACCTACAACGACACCATGAACCTGCCGAGCTGGCCCGGTGAACCACGCCCGGAACACGTGGTCCTGCGCGACACCCGGCCGCTGGTGCCCCTCGAGGAGACGTTCCTCGCGTCCCTCGACGGAGCCGCACGATGACCGCGCGGCCCGTACCGGGGTCGCGTGCCCTGGTTCTGGAGGAGTTCGACCAGCCCCTGAAGCTGCGGGAGTTCGACCTGCCGCCGGCCCCTGCGGGCGGGCTGGTGGTGGCCTGCAGCTACGGCGGGGTGTGCGGAACCGATCTGCACCTTCAGAAGGGCCACCTCGCGGTGCCCACCCCGCTGGTGCTCGGCCACGAAGGTCTCGGCGTGGTGCACGAGCTGGGCCCCGGCACCTGCGTGGACGCGGCCGGTCGGCCGCTGCGGGTGGGGGATGCCGTGATGTGGGCCTCCTCCGTCGCCTGCGGTGTCTGCGTGCCCTGCCGGCAGTACCGGGAGCCGACGCTGTGCGAGCAGCGCCGCACCTATGGTGTGAACCGCTCCACGGCGGAGGAGCCGGCCCTTTCCGGGGCCTGGGCCGAGCACATCGTGCTGCGTCCGGGGACCACGGTCGTCAGACTCGACCCGGGGGTCGATCAGGTGGCCGCGATGTCTCTGGCGTGCGCCGGACCGACGGTGGTGCACGCGCTCCACGAGCGTCGGCCGGTCCGGCTGGGCGAGACGGTCCTGGTCCAGGGCAGTGGGCCGGTGGGCCTCGCGGCCGCGGCACTGGCCCGGCTCTCCGGCGCGGGCAAGGTGATCATCGTGGGCGGCCCCGCAGAGCGGCTGCGGCTGGCGGCCGAGGCCGGCATCGGCGACGTGCACATCGACATCGCCGGCGCGGCAACACCCCAGGAGGTGCCGGCCGGGGTACTGGAGGCGACCGGTGGGCTCGGCGCCGATCTGGTGATCGAGTGCGCGGGAGTGCCCGCAGCGGTGGCCCAGGGTCTCTCCCTGGCCCGGCGCGGGGGCTCCTACCTGGTGATCGGCCAGTACACGGACGCCGGTGACACGGTGCTCAACCCGCACCAGATCGTCTTCCGGCAGCTGGACGTGATCGGTTCCTGGGCGTTCTCCGGAGCGCATCTGGTCGAGTACGTGAAGCTTCTCCCGGCACTGACGGCGCGCTTCGATCTCGCCCGGCTGGTGACGGTGTTCCCGCTGAGCGACCATGCCGAGGCGCTGGCACGTGTGTCCGACGGATCGGTGATGAAGGCGGTCTTCACCGGCTGAGCGGTGGAGGTGTCGCGCTGAAGGGGTTCCACCCGGGCCACCGGGAGGAACCCCTTCGTCCTGCCTCAGCCGTGCAGGACGGGCGCTGCCGTCTTCTCCGTGTCGGTCGCGGCGGACGGGCCGGTGTCCTGGCGCGGAGCGTCGATGAGGGTGAAGGCGGCCAGCGCGGCGATGCCGAGGATCGACACGGCCCACCAGGTCGCGACCGTGTACCCGTGGACGGCGGCGTGATCGGCGTAGCCGGTCCTGCCGAGGGACCGGGCCTGCCGAAGGTGCCGGGCGGCCCAGCGGTGGCCCGAACTGCTCGCGACGGTGTTCAGCAGTGCGGTCCCGATCGAACCGCCGACCTGCTGCGAGGTGGAGACCATGGCGGAGGCCACGCCGGCGTCCTGCGGCTGCACGTGGTGCGTGGCCAGACTCGTCGCGGGCATGAAGGCCGTTCCCATGCCGAGCCCGAGCAGCACCTGGGCGGGCAGCACCACAGAGACGTACGAGCTCTCGACCCGGAGCTGGGTGAGCATCAGGATGCCGAGAGCGGAGACCAGGAAGCCCGTGCCCATCAGCAGCCGGGGCGGCAGCACGTTCATCAGCCGGGAGCCGATCTGGGTGGACCCGGTCACCATGCCGACGATCATCGGGAGGAAGGCGAGTCCGGTGGCGAAGGGGGTGTAGCCCTTCACGACCTGCAGGTAGTAGGTGAGGAAGAGGAAGAGGCCGAACATCCCGATGACGGACAGCCCGAGGGAGAGGTACACCCCGCCGCGGTTGCGGTCGGTGACTACCCGCAGGGGGAGCAACGGCGTCGCGACCCTGCTTTCGACCACGACGAACACGGCGAGCAGAAGCACAGCGGCGACCAGCAGAGTCACGGTGATGTGCGCGTGCCACCCGTGCGTCTCGGCCTGTGAGAAGCCGAGGACGAGCGAGACCAGACCAGCGGTCGCCAGCAGGACTCCGGGGATGTCCAGCCGGGACCTCGGGGGCCGATCGACGGGTTCGCGGATCACGGTCACGGCGCCGACGATCCCGGCGACCGCGAAGGGGATGTTGACATACAGCGCCCAGCGCCAGCTCAGATACTGCGTGAGCACACCGCCGAGGATCAGTCCGAGCGCGCCGCCGCCACCGGAGACGGCACCGTAGATGCCGAACGCCTTGGCACGCTCTTTCGGTTCGCTGAACGTCACGGCCAGCAGGGACAGGGCGGCCGGCGCCAGCAGAGCCCCGAACACTCCCTGCAGCGCGCGGGCGGCCAGCAGGGTCGCCGTGCCGACCGCCGCACCGCCCAGCGCGGAGGCTCCCGCGAAGCCGACGAGGCCGATGACGAACATACGGCGGCGCCCGGCCAGGTCGGCGATGCGGCCGCCGAAGAGCAGCAGCCCGCCGAAGGCCAGCGAGTAGGCGGTGATGACCCACTGGCGGTTGCCGTCGGAGATGCCGAGGTCGTGCTGCGCCGACGGCAGGGAGATGTTGACGACCGTGGTGTCGAGGACGACCATCAGCTGGGCGAGTGCGATGAATATCAGCGCTTTCCAGCGCCGGGAGTCTGCCCGTCGGGCGTCCGGACGGGGCGGCGTCCCTTGCATCGTGTGATCCCTCGCGGAAGTAGGGGGAACCGGGCGCCGGCCCGTGACCGGTGCCCCTGACGTCAAGCCATGTGCAGGGCGATGCCCGCGCGCCCTATGACTCCGGCTCCGGGGCCGCGGCGGCCGGTGCGATGCCGAGGTCGGGCAGGATCGCCGAGAGCGTCGCGACCGCCGCCTCCAGCGCTTCCCGCGCACCCGGTCCCTCGCCCGCCGTCCGCGCGAGGATGCCCTCACGGATGGCGAGCAGGGTGGCCGCGACCCCGCCGACCGGCGCGACCCCGCGGGCCACCCCGGGACAGCACCGCTGGAGCAGCTCTGCCAGGGCGTCCCGGACGGCTCGGTCGTGTTCGTCCAGCTTGGCGCCGAGCCGTGGATCCCTGGCGGCGTGGATACGGAACTCCAGGAACAGCAGGATCCAGTTCCGCTCCAGCGCGTCGACCTCCAGCAACGCCCGGGCCACGCCCTCGGCCGAGACGGCACCGGACCCGTCGAGCAGCTGTTCCAACTGGTCGAGACGGTCCGCCGAGTGGCGATCGAAGAGCGCGAGGACCAGGTCGTCCTTGCCGCGGAAGTTGGAGTAGAACGCGCCTCGCGTGTATCCCGCGGCGGCACAGAGGTCCTCGATCGTCGTCTGGGCGTAGCCGTGCTCCACGATGACGCGCTCAGCCGACTCCAGCAGCCGCGCACGGGTGTGCACGCGGCGGCGGGGCGGGCGGGTCTCTCGTCCGGGCACGGCGTCTGGTGTACTCACGGATTCACGATACACAGTGTATTGAATGCGCTGTGTATTGAATGCGCCATATATTTAGTTCATCGCGTACTGAATCCGGGAGCCGGGTCTGTGGAGTCCGGACCTGCCCGTGTGACAGGGCAGGTCCGGCGGCCTTCAGCTGACGGCGTACGCGTTGGACACCGTGGTCGTCGAGCTGTCGCCGTGGGTGTCGGTGACCGTCGAGCGCAGGCCGACGTGGCCGGAGGCCGGGTTGTGGACGGCGATGGTCCACTTGCCGCCGGACGGCTTCGCGGTGGCGGCGTGCCAGTGGGCGCCGTTGTCGGTGGTGTACCAGGCATGTACGGACTTCACGCTGTCCGACAACTGACGCACCGTGCTGTCGTCCGTGCCGTTGCGCTGCATGCCCAGGGCGACGGTCGTGGTCGACCCGGGAGCCGCCTGGTTCCTGCTGTTGAGCGCTTCGGGCCAGAACCGGGTGATGTAGTCACGGATCTGCTGGTTCTTGCTCGGATCCGCGTAGAAGTGCAGGCTGAGGCTGGAGCTGGTCGACAGCGAACCGGACGGCAGGCTGCGATGGCCGGTTTCACTGAGCGTGTACCAGCCCGCACCGGGGATCCGCGGGTGCCCGTCGACGTCCTCCCCGCGGGCATAGTTGTGCGAGTAGAGCGTCTTGCCCGCGTGGGTCAGCTTCACGGTGCCGTCGGCCAGCATCCCGCCGGCAGGAAGGGTGGGGTCGGCGAACATGTTGATGGATCCGAAGTACAGCTGGTGGTACCAGGTGTTGGGCAGCCGCCCGCCAGGCCCCCAGACCGCGTGGCCGAGCGCCAGCGAGGTCGTCTTGCCGGCCGTGTACTCGTGGAACCCGTCGTAGATGAAGTCGCGGCTCTGCTGCCCCACGTTCCACTCGCCCGGCGGGAGGTGGACGCTGAAGGAGTTGGGCAGGTCACGTTGGAACCAGAGCGAGTTCGTGGACATCGAGCAGCCGTCGCCGCCCGTCGACTGGTAGCTGAACGAGAACTGCGCCTGTCCGCTGTCGGGGCCGGAACGGGCAGACACCTTGAGGGTGGTCAGCCCGGACTTCTTGAGTGTCGCGGACACCCCGGACGGCACGCCGCCCCTGTGCGTGGCGGAGGCCAGCCAGAAGTCCCCGCCGGTCGCCGACTGTGGCTGGTACGCGGTGCCGTAGGACACCTCGTACGCCTTGCTGCTCGTCGGGATGACGTACAGGTCACCCGCCTCCGCCGAAATGCCCATGGTGGCGGGGCTGTTGTCGGAGGCGCAGACGTACGCGCTGACCGTGTGGTCGTATCCGCTGCCCGGTTTCGGGCTGAGCGAGACGTTGACCGGGCGGCCCTTCCGGGCGTCGAACGTGGTCTTCGTGGCCCCGGAGACCGTCACACTGTGGCCGCCGACGGTGGCGCCGTCATCCCCGGCGTCGGTGAAGGATGTGGCGAGTTCGTAGCTGCCGTTGGGCAGTGACGTCGCCTTGTTGCTGTCGATGTAGCGGAAGTCGTTCGTTTTCGTGTTGTAGACCGCCACTTGGGCGTGAACCGGTTTGCCGCTCCGGTCCAACGTCCTCACGGTGATCGACCCTTTGGCTGCGGCCGACGCCGTGGAAGCGCCGGCCAGGAGAAGCGGCACGAGTACGGTGACGACACTCGCGGCTGCTGTGGTTCGTCGCATCGAACCCCCCATAGGTGCGCGACAAAAGCGAGTCGCCGTAGCGCACAGGGGATACGTCACCCCCACCGGCCCCTCCTGCGTTGAAACAACACCGTGGTGAACCGTTGGCCAACGCCGTACGCTCCCTCTGATCAACCAGGACTCCATGGGGGGACATCCATGCGCGCAACCACGCGCCTTGCCCTGCTCGGCACCAGCGTCGTGCTGGTCGCCCCCGCATTCGGTGCCACCGCCGCCCAGGCGGAAGACGGCGGCTCAGGCAACATCACGATCGACAAGGTCGTCGTCAACGGCGGCAAGCCGGTCGTGGTCGGTACCACCAAGGTGGTGACCGCCAAGGTCTCCGTGACCGCGTCGGACGATTCGGGCATCGCCGAGACCACGTACATCAGCGCCTTCGGTCCGAAGCCGAACTTCGCGCAGATCTGGTACGACGACGGCGAGATCACGTGCGTCAAGGCGAGCGCCACCACGTCGACCTGCACGGGCACGCTGACCTTCGACCCCCAGGCGGCGACCGGCTTCGTCAACAACAGCGCGGCGGCCACCTGGGACCTCGCCACGCTGGTCTCCGCCCATGACTACGACTACATCCACCGGGACGCGGCCACCACGTTCAAGGTGCAGCGCTACTCGACACTGACGGTCAACGCCTCGCCGGAGCCGGTGAAGAAGGGTAAGACCATCACGGTCACCGGCAAGCTCTCCCGGGCCAACTGGGAGGACAACAAGTACCACGGCTACACGAACCAGTCGGTGAAGCTGCAGTTCCGCAAGAAGGGCAGCAGCACCTACACCACGGTGAAGACGATCAAGTCCAACTCGACGGGCAACCTCAAGACGACCGTCACCGCCTCCACCGCCGGCTACTTCCGCTACAGCTTCGCGGGCACGACGACGACTCCGGCGGTCAACGCGGCCGGCGACTTCGTAGACGTCCGATAGCCACGTACTGAGAGCGGTCGGGTCTCCTCATCCTTGTCAGGTCGATCGTGGAGAGTCGTCGACGTCGATCGAACGCCTGAGGGCCCTCACCGATCCGGTGAGGGCCCTCTGAACTTCCGTGCCCCGGAGAATCCACACGCCATCGTGGTCGGGGCATGCCTCAGCCTTGGTTTTGACTACATCGAGCAAGAAACCCGCTTGATCCGGGGGCGGGGCCGATCTGGGGATTCGCTGGGCGGGGCCGATCTGGGGATTCGCTGTCGGCGGCTGTGGCTCGCCTGTCACTGTCGGTCGCCGTCGAGTGCCCTCGGGCGGCCTGGCACGGCCCAGAGACGGCCGAGGGAACGATCACTCGGCCTGGGTGGCTTCGGCGCGCATTCGACAGAAGCCGGTGATTGCTCCGGGGTGGCGGAGCGCCGGTATGCGGGTGCTGTGCCCGCGGCACCGCTGATGCGGACCCGCCGGTCCAAATCTAGACTGGCGAAGGAGTGGAAAGTACTGGATTAGGGAGATACGCACCATGGCCAAGCGAGGGAACAAGCGACGCGCGCGCAAGAAGAAGAAGGCCAACCACGGCAAGCGCCCCAACGCCTGAGCCAACCGGGCAGACGGCTGCGGGTCCCATGTCTTCGCCGCCCGGATCGAGGTCAAGGACCGGGATCCCGCAGCGGTGCGGGAGCACGGCAAAGAGCCGGACCCGACGAGACCGAGGCCGGCTCTTGGAGACATGGCGCCTTTCCAGGTTCAGGGTCGGGAAGGGAACGTTCGAACCTGCACGCACGGGGCATCGACTTCCAGGTGCCCACCAGTTTCTTCGTCCTGAGACCACCGGCGGTCAAAACCGTCCTCGGTTTCCCGTATGAGCTCACCCGGCGGGGAAGGCCAGCCGCAGAACGACCTCACCGTCGTCCATCTCCCCGGTGGGCTCGAACCCGAACCTCTGGTATGAGCTCACCCGGCGGGGAAGGCCAGCCGCAGAACGACCTCACCGTCGTCCATCTCCCCGGTGGGCTCGAACCCGAACCTCTGGTAGAAGGGCCACGGTTCGCCGTCACCGGGCTCGTAGCTGGTCAGCAGTTCGGTGGCGCCGTCCGCGCGAACCAGGGCGGCGATCTGCGTGAGCGCCTCTCGGCCGACCCCTCGCCGCTGGTACCGCTTGTCGACGAGGAGGCGCCAGAGGAAGTGCCGCCCTTTGAAAGGACCGGCCGACGGCTTCCACGACAGCATCACGAAACCGACTGGCTCGTCGCCACGGTATACGGCGCGGTACCAGGGATTGGCCTCCGGTTTCTTTGCCGCCTCCTTGAGCGACTTGGACACGGAGGCGACGAACTGCTTCTGGTCCCGTCGGACCCGGAGGGCGCGAACAGCGTCCCGGTTTGCGTCGGTGATCTCCCGTAGGTGCACACCTGGGGACCTCATGCCACACCCCTTCCGCATCCGGCAGCCGCGCCATCCGGACCGACGTGTAGGGCCGCCACCGGGCGGCATTCCCTTGTACGTATGCCTCATCGAGAACGCCAGACTGGACGTCTTCGCAGCGTATTCGACACGGGCGATCTGGAGTGGGACTGGCACGCGGGGCTGTGACCGCGTCCGAGAGGCCGCGTCCAGCGCCCCGTGGTTCTCCGCGTGCCACCGTCGGCTCCACGGTGAGATCGGGCACATCCCGCCCGCCGAATACGAGACCAACTACTACCGCGAAACCACGAAACCCCAGGTCACAGTCACGACCTAGAGTCTCGATCAAACCCGGAACGGTTCACGCCGAGGTGGACCTCAAGGGCGGGAGCACCGTCGAACTCGATCACGGCGTGGGTGAAGGGCTGGCTGTTGCCGTAGAGATAACGGCTTCGCGACGTGGCTGTTCACGCCGGCGGTGTCCGGCTGGTACCCGAAGAAGGCACCACAGGAAGCCCGCCCCGTACCCCTGCTCGGCGAGCCGTGGCCAGGATCCCATGCTTGCGATGGTGGAGGGCAAGGCGTTACCGGCCCGCCCGGGACATGTCGCCAGACACGGCCACCAAGAGACAGACGTTGTCTCTCAGTTCACGGAAGACGATGAACTGACCCTTGGCGGTGAGTATTTCCACCGCCGCCACATTGCCTTTGTGTGCCTTCGGCATGACCTTCTCTTGACCTATCTCCCCTAGGGTCGAAGGCCGCAGTTGCGAACGGGGGAGGCGTCGATGGGCGACGGCAAGGACCCGACCAAGGTCCTCGACATCAAGACCGCGGATCTGAAGCGGGCGGCGCCGGACTTCCAGATGGCGGCAGTTGATCTGGGCAAGGCGCTGACCGCGCTCGTGAAGTCCCTGGACGGGCTGGGCGAGCCCTGGGGAAACGACAAGCAGGGCAAGGAGTTCGGCGACTCCTACAAGCCGTTGCAGAAGAAGATCGAGAGCGCGGCGGGCACGCTGGTGCTCGGTCTGACGAGCATTCACGAGGCGATGGCCGACATGGCGGACGGTCATGTCGACAACGACGAGCTGATCGCCGGGATGTTCACCGAAGTGAAGGTCACGAAGTCGGACGGTGCCGGTGAGCGTTGAGGACGAGGCCCGGAAGATCCTGCTCCATCTGGGCCTGTGGTGGCCGGAAGCCGACTCCGGGAAGCTGCGGTCGGCGGCGACGGCCTGGCGCACCTTCGCGGACGCCGTGGACGACGTACGCGGCCCGGTCAACCAGAGCGCGTCGTCGATCATCCACAACAACACCGGTGAATCGATCGAGGCGTTCGGGAAATTCTGGGGCCGTTACGCCAAGGACAAGGACGGCGGCTGGCTGAAGGACCTGGCCGACTCGGGGCGCCAAATGGCCACGGCGCTGGACAAGTTCGCCGACGCGATCGACGACGCCATCAACAAGCTCTGGACGCAGATCGGCATCGACGCGGCGGTGATCGCGGGCGGGGTGGCGCTGGCGTTCTTCACCGCGGGCCTGGCCTCCGGCGCGGCCGTCGCGGCGGCCGACCTCGTCATCGAGTTCGGTGCCGGTCTCGGGGTCGCCGTCTCCACGACGATCGCCGAGATCGCCGGGGGCACGCTGGTGGCCGCGGCCTTCGGCGGGATCGAGTCGGTGACCGTCGACCTGGCCGTGGCCCAGCCGCTGAAGATGGCGACGGGCCTGCAGCAGGGCTTCAGCCTCGACGAGGTCAACCAGGCCGCCAAGGACGGCATGATCTTCGGCGGCGTGCTGGGCGCGGGCGGCGGGGTCGTCAAGGCGGGTATCGAGGGCGCGTTCAGCGACACGACCCCGCTGTTGCTACGGCCGCCGTCGCTCCGCCCCGACCTGGTGGAGCTGGGCCCGGCCGCCCGCAACGCAGACCGCACCCCCTGCGTCGGCGAGCCGATCGACGTGGCGACCGGCGCGATGCTGATGACGCAGACCGATCTGGCGCTGCCGGGGAGCCTGCCGCTGGAGTTCACGCGCACCCATCTGTCCTCGTACCGGGGTGGGGTCTGCTTCGGTCCGACCTGGATATCCACCCTGGACGAGTGTCTCCAGATCGACGGCGAGGGCGTGGTGTTCGCGGCGGCGGACGGCATGCGCCTGGTCTACCCGGTCCCGGAACCGGGCGTGGCGACCATGCCGGTGAAGGGCGTCCGCTGGCCCCTGGAATGGGACGGCAAGCCGGACAGCGCGATGACGGTCACCGACCCGGCGACCGGCGTCGTCCGCACCTTCGCCGCCCCCGTCCCCTCCCCGACCTTCGGCGTCTTCCACCTGGCGCTGGACTCCTGGACCGACCGCAACGGCAACCGCATCGACGTCGAACGCGACGACGAGGGCATCCCGTTCGGCCTGCGTCACTCCGGCGGCTACTACGTCGCCGTCGACACGACCGGCCCCCGCATCACCGCCCTGCGCCTGCTCGACGAGCCACCGTCCCGCTACCGGCCAGGCATCGCGACCGACGAGGGCACGGTCGTGATGCGCTACGGCTACGACGGCGTCGGCAACCTCACCGAGGTGACCAACTCCAGCGGCGAGCCGCTGCGGTTCGGCTACGACGCCGAGGGCCGGGTGACCAAGTGGACGGACAGAAACGGCACTTGGTTCGCCTACGTCTACGACGAGCGGGGACGTGTGGTCCGCACCGAGGGTGTGGACGGAATCCTCTCCGGGACGCTGACGTACGACGACACGGCGCGCACGACGACGTACACGGACTCGCAGGGCCGCGTCTCCACCCACCGCCACAACGCGGAGGGCATGGTTGAGGAGGAGACCGACCCGCTCGGCAACGTCACCCGCACCCAGTGGGACGAGTACGGCTGCCAACCTCTCACGGTCACCGACCCGCTCGGCCACACCATCCGATACCGCTACGACGAGACGGGCAACCTCACCGAACTCACCCTGCCCGACGGGTCGTCGGCACGGGCCGCGTACAACGCGCTCGGCCTGCCCACGGAACTCGTCGAGCCTGGTGGAGCGGTCTGGCGACACGCGTACGACGAGCGGGGCAACCTGCTGACGACGGTCGACCCGGTCGGCGCGGAGACCCGATACGCCTGCGACGCGGAAGGCCGCCCGACGGCGATCACGAACGCTCTCGGCCACACCCGCACGGTGGCCTACGATGCGGTGGGCCTACCCCGCGCCCTGACCGACGAGCTGGGCCACACGACTACGGTCCGCCGCGACGCGTTCGGCCGAATCGTCGAAACGACCGACCCTCTGGACCACACCACCCGCATGGGCTGGACCATCGAGGGCAGGCCCTCCTGGCGCGAACACCCCGACGGCACGCGCGAGTCGTGGACGTGGGACGCCGAGGGCAACCTGCTCACCCACACGAATCCCGCCGGCCACACCACTCGCCATACAGCGACCCACTTCGGCGCCCCGGCCTCCCGCACGGACCCGGACGGCGCACAGTACGAATTCGCCTACGACAGCGAACTGCGCCTCGCATCCGTCACGAACCCACTGGGTCTGGCCTGGTCGTACACCTATGACGAGGCCGGCCGCCTGGCCACGGAAACCGACTTCAACGGCCGCACCCTCAAGTACACGCACGACGCTGTCGGTGGTCTGCGGGCGCGTACCAACGGCGCCGGAGAGACCCTGAGTTTCACGCGGGACGCGCTCGGGCGGGTCGTGGAGCAACGCTCGGACGCGGGTGACGTCACCACGTTCGGCTACGGCCCCGACGGCGGTCTGTGTCGCGCGGCCAACGCGGACGCCGAAGTCGTGCTGACACGTGACGCGTTCGGCCGGGTCCTGACGGAGACCGTGAACGGCGGCACGACCACACATGTCCATGACGCCCTCGGGCTCCGCACCCGACGGGTGACGCCGTCCGGGCTGGTCTCGGAGTGGACGTACGACCCGGCCGGGCGCCCTCTCACCCTCAGCTCGCGTGCGGGCACGCTGGATTTCGTGCACGACGCCGCGGGCCGCGAGACAGAGCGCCACATCGGCACGGAGGTGACGCTGACGCAGAGCTGGAGCGCGGTGGGGCTGTTGACCGCGCAGACGCTGACCGCGACCTCCGCCTCCCTGTTGTCCGGCGCGGACCGCCTCCTCCAACACCGCACCTACGCCCATCAGGCCGACGGCTGCGTGACCGAGATCCGGGAACTGACATCGGGCACCCGCCACTTCGACCTGGACGGCATGGGCCGGGTCAGTGGCGTCCGCGCTCACGGCTGGACGGAACGTTACGCGTACGACCCGGCGGGCAACCTCGTGCACGCCGCGTCGCCGGACCAAGAAGCAAGCGGTGAACGCCTGTTCGACGGAACGCTCGTCCGCTCGGCTGGCCCCACCTCGTACGAGTACGACGCCGAAGGCCGCCTTGTCCGCAGGACCCGCAATCTCCTGAACGGCCAGACCCGTGTCTGGAGCTACGCGTGGAACGCCGAGGACCGTCTCACGGACCTGGTCGCTCCGGACGGCAGCCACTGGCACTACGCGTACGATCCGTTCGGCCGACGCGTTTCCAAGCACCGGGTGGCCGACGACGGTTCCGTTGCCGACTGTACGGACTTCGTCTGGGACGACCTGTGCCTGGCCGAGCAGATCACGCCGGACGGCTGGGTCACCACCTGGGACTACGCGGCTGACGATCCTCGCCCGGTAGCCCAGACGAGCCACAGACCGGCATCGTCAACTGGCAACAAGTCCTTCCTGGCGCAGCTGGCGAAAGAATCGGCTCCTGAGCACAGGGCCCGGCTGTATGCCGTCGTCACCGACGCGGTGGGCACGCCCATGGAACTGGTTGCCGCAACGGGAGATCTGGTCTGGCAGCGCCGTACCAGCCTGTGGGGCACTCGCCTCCCGGCTCCGGGGGAGGATGCGTCGCCGGTGGACTGTCCCTTGCGTTTTCCGGGCCAGTACGCCGATCCCGAGTCGGGCCTGCACTACAACCTTCACCGGTACTACGACCCGGAGACGGCGCGGTACATCAGCGCTGATCCGCTGGGTCTCGTCCCCGCACCCGATCACCACGCCTACGTTCCGAACCCACTGGGTTGGACCGACCCCCTCGGGCTTGCCGGGAAGGGGCCGTCGGGGCCGAAGAACCCACTGGACTTCGGGCAGGGGTACACGGGCCGGCGTGACATTTTCCCGGTGGGCAACAAGGGAAGGGACGTGGAGATCCACGTCTACGACAAGTCCATGCGCGAAGTCGGGCTGTACAACAGCCAGGGCTGGTTCAATAAACATGGCATCAAGGCTTCGGAGGTCGAGGTCCCGCCCGGCGTGGAGAACGCCATCAAGGGACGGATGATCTACGAGCTGCGGAAGGTCGGCCGCATCGCTCCCAAGGGGACCGAGGACATCACCGGAGACAAATGGAGGCGACCGCCTCTTGCCGCGGAAGGATGCAAATGAAGTACGTCACGGCCGTCTGGGACGACGGAGGGTTCTCCGTGGATCCGGGGGCCTATCTGGCCGAATTGCCGCGTCTGCGCGCCGACCTGCCCCCAGGTGCCCGGTCCTTCGTCACCGACCCCGGCCACTACGACATCGCGGGCGCGACCCGCTGTGTCAAGGATCTGGAACTGGCCGGGGTCCACCTCGCCACCGACAAGAGCGGCGGCCTGGTCCTGGACTTCGCGCCCAACAAGTTCAAGCACGACTCCGGCCTGCGCATCAGCTACTCGGGCGTGACGCACTTCTCCGTCGACTATGAACACTCCATCGACTGGATGCTGGTCGACGCCGTCCTCCTCGACGAAATCCTTCCGGACGAGGACGGCGGCTGCACACACGAAATCGCGCTGACCGACGCGAGCATCCTGGTCCGCTGCCGGGACCTGGAAGCGGTGTGGGGCGGCGCGAGCTGACGGAGACGGCGTCGATGGTCCCACACCACCTGGACCGGCTCTCCCAGCACGCAGGCGTCGACGGGGCAACCGCGTTCGCACGCGCCTCAAGGCACCGACTTCTGGTTCGGTCCTTCGGCGAGACGGCGGCCAGCGAACTCAGCCACGGCCCGGAGTTCTGACCCGAGGCCGTGGAGCCTGCGACCGGGCTGACGTCCTGTCTGGTCGAAGATGCCCCGCGTATTTCCGCGGAGGTCGGCTACTGCCGCCGGATGGGATGCGTCCAGCAGCGGTGGCCCGCGCCGCGACCCCGCCCTACTTCCGGGTGTTGACTCCTCGTCCCAAGGACCCTGCTGTGATGAGGGCCCTGCCGGTTTCCTCGTGGCCTGTCAGGGAGAGGACCACACCGGCAGTGAAGCAGGCGGCGGACAGTCCGACCGTGGCCCAGGCGAGGCCGTTTCGAAGGCCGAGCACCATTCGCGGGGAGCCACCGGGGAGCAGGTTTGAGGAAGTCGACTCCCTGGCGGTTCCCCGTCTGATGCGCTGGGAGCAGGCAAGCGGGCGCAGTTCTGATGGTGTTGGGTCACGTCACAGTCGTGGGGAAGGGTGGCCCCGTGCGGTGCGATGGCTCATACCGCTCACTGTGTGCCTCGCCAGGATAGGCACGAAGGGTGACCCGCCTACGTCTCATCAGGAGGCTCTGGTACCGCCACGTGAGTACCTGCTATTCGCTCTCCTGAGCGATCAGTTCTAGATAGTGCTGGTAATTCTCATCGACGGTTTCCCTGCCACGGACAAACGTGCCTTCCTCCATGCGGTACGTGCGGTCGCGGTCTCCCTCGAAGGACAGCCAGTTGAAACTGGTGGTGATCCACACGTCGTCGTAGACGAGGACTTTGGCGTGGGTGGACTTCACCCGTGTGAAGGTGAACTTCTCCTTGTAGCGGCTGGCGAGGTTCTCGAGTTTACGCACGGCGTCCCGGTCGTTCTTGGGGTCGTTGGGCGTGTAGCCGTAGGCGATATGAACGCTGACGCCGCGGCGCAGCCGGGTTTCGAGCTTGCTGAGGAAGCTGGTATTGACGATGGCGCGCTTGATCCAGGGGGGCGATGAGGAGGATCCTGCGGCGTGCCTGCGTGAGGGCCTCTTCGAGAAGGTCGGAGTGCTCGAAGACGCTGATGGCTCGGATCTCGTCACGCGGCAGCTCTTCAGCTGGCTCCTTGGGAGCTACTGCAGCGAACTGGTCCGCGGCCTCTTCTGCGCGCTTCTTGGTGACCTCGGCCAGGGGGATACGCGCGCGTTCGAGGTCCGGATCGAGCGAGGGCCGTTCAGCGGGGGCCTCGACTTGGATACCGAGGGCCTTCGCGCCGCCGTGGCTGAGGAGGGAACCACTCAGGGGCCCGACCCGCGATGCGGATCAGGCCCCTGACCTGGTACTTCACTGTCGGGGTGGCGGGATTTGAACCCACGACCTCTTCGTCCCGAACGAAGCGCGCTGCCAAGCTGCGCTACACCCCGATTGTCGCTGCTCTCGCGGCGACGTCGTTTACTTTAGCCCACTGGTGGCCGGAGACGAAATCCGGTTTTCGGAGCGTCGGCCACGGTAGCGGTACGGGTCGGGGCGGACGTGGTCCAGGGCGATGACGAGGAGGGCGAGGGCGTAGAAGGCGACGCCGAGGATCGCGGTGTTGCCGAGGATGCCCACGTAGCCGTGCCGGTCGGCGTCCACGAAGGGGTAGAGGTAGCGCGCCGGGGTGCCCGGCGGCAGCATCGCTCCGCGGACGAGGGAAAAGCCCAGGTAGGCGAGGGGGTAGACAAGCCACGTCGTCGCATGCCGGATGGCGAACGGCGCCGGGCGGGCCAGCAGGAGCCAGTCGATCACCGCGGCGATGGGGGTCGCCGTGTGCAGGATCTGATTCGCCACCGCCTGCCAGCCGGTGGGCGGGGCGATACCTCCGGTCATGGAGAAGCCGCTGGACGGGTCCGCCAGGATCAGGTGGTAGACCAGGCCCGTGATCGAGATGTAGAGCAGCGTGCCGCCGGTGAGGACCGCGGGCAGCGGGCGACGCGCCGTCCATGCCCGCCGTGCCGAGGCGGCGAAGACCACCGCCACCAGCAGGTTGGCCTGGATGGTGAAGTAGCTGAGTACGTGGAGCGGACTGCCCAGGCGCATCTCGATGGCCACGCCCGCGGCCGCGACGAGGGCGACCAGGAGGCGGAAGGTGGCCACCAGCGGGCGACGCGCGGGGGCCACCACTGCCGTCGCCGGGACGATGAAGGGGGCCGGCGAGGGGATGCCCGGTATCGCGGGCAGGTCGGGTATGTCCCTGGGGATCGGGGCGATCATGTCCCCACGCTAAGCGTGGGGGGTGAATCGGGCGATATGGGTCACCCGGGTGGGTGACGGCCGGGCGTGGACTCGCACCCCATCAACAGCAACAGCAGCAGCAATATCGACGCTCCACACGACGCCATCGACCCGATCGACCTGCCCGTCGCCGCCGCACTGGACGCCGCTTCCGATCATCGCCCACGCTCGACCACCACATTCCGGCCGACCCGCTTCCGGCCGACCCGCTTCCGGCCGGCCTGCTTCCGGCCGGCCTGCTTCCGGCCGGTCCGCTTCCGGCCGACCTACCGCCATCCGACCTACTGCCGAGCGACCAGCGTCAGCAGTGACGCCTCCGGGGGGCATGCGAACCGTACCGGCGTGTAGCGGCTCGTACCGCAGCCCGCCGAGACGTGCATGTACGACGTCTGCCCCTCCGCCGTGTGCGTGGACAGGCCCTTCACGCGGTCCGTGTCCAGGTCGCAGTTGGTGACGAAGGCGCCGTAGAAGGGGAGGCACAGCTGGCCGCCGTGAGTGTGACCGGCCAGGATCAGGGGGTAGCCGTCCGCCGTGAACGCGTCGAGCGTGCGCAGGTACGGGGCGTGGACCACGCCCATCGAGAAATCGGCCGACTCCGACGGGCCGCCGGCCACGCGCGCGTACCGGTCCCGCTTGATGTGCGGGTCGTCGAGGCCGGTCAGCTCGATTTCGGCGCCTTCTATCTTGAGCGTCCCCCGGGTGTTCGTCAGGTTCAGCCAGCCCGCCGTGTCGAAGCCGTCGCGCAGGTCCTCCCACGGGTTGTGGATGGCGCCCACGGCCGGCTTGTTGCCGTTCAGACCGTGACGGCCATGGGACTTCTCCAGCAAGTACAGGGCGGGGTTGCGGAGTTTGGGGCCGTAGTAGTCGTTCGAACCGAAGACGTACGCACCGGGGAACTCCATCAACGGGCCGAGGGCGTCAAGGACTTCGGGGACGCCCTCAGGGTCGGAGAGGTTGTCCCCGGTGTTGATGACGAAGTCGGGGCGCAGCCCGGCCAGGGAGCGCAGCCAGCGCTGCTTCTTGCGCTGACCGCTCACCATGTGGATGTCGGAGACCTGGAGGACACGGAGCGGCCGCATGCCTGGTGGCAGGACCGGGACCGTCACCCGTCGTAGGCGGAACGAGCGGGCCTCGAAACCCGCCGCGTACAACAGTCCGGCGGCGCCCACCGCCGTGATTCCCAGGGGTACTCCGTATCGCGCGCGCATACGTCCATCGTGTCAGACCCCGACACCCCCGCGTGCCCCCCTGTGGACAACCTCGAACCTGTGGACAGCCTCGCGCCCATCGACGGCGCGTCCTGGGCACGGTGCTGAAATCAGCGAGCGACCGCCGCACCACACCTGCGACAATCGACGGCATGACCACGCTCAAGTCGAAGCTGCAGGAAGACCTCAACGCCGCCATCAAGGAGCGCGACGAGCTCCGCTCCGCGACGCTCCGGCTGACCCTCGCCGCGATCACCAAGGAGGAGGTCGCGGGCAAGACGAAGCGCGAGCTCTCCGACGACGAAGTACAGAAGGTGATCACCCGCGAGGCGAAGAAGCGCCGCGAGGCCGCGGACGCCTTCGCGCAGGGCGGGCGTCCCGAGTCGGCCGAGCGGGAGAAGGCGGAGGGGGTGGTCCTCGCCGCGTACCTGCCCAAGCAGCTGTCCGACGAGGAGCTCCAGCAGATCGTCGGGCAGGCCGTCGAGGAGGCCAGGGCGGCAGGCGCCGAGGGGCCGCGTGCCATGGGTCAGGTCATGAAGATCGTGAACCCGAAGGTCGCGGGGCAGGCCGAGGGCGGCCGTGTCGCCGCCGTGGTCAAGAAGCTGCTCGCGGGCTGAGCCCAAGAGGGACCAGAGCCGGTAGCGGTAGTAGACGAGCCGGTAGCGGTAGTAGACGACCGGAACCAGTAGCAGACGCAGAACCTGGACCAGTGCCAGCACTCGGACCGGTGCGAGTACCTGGACCAGTGCCAGCACTCGGACCAGTACGAGTACCCGGACCAGTACGAGTACCTGCACCCGTACCAGCCCGCCCACCGAAAGTCGTCGGCCTCGGCCCTCCCTCCGACCGGGGGAGCGCCGAGGCCGACGACTGTGTGTGCCGCTCTCTGTCAGCGGGCGTGACGGGGTGGGTTACCCGTGACGACCGCCGTTGCCGTTCTGACCCTGAATGAAGCCCGAGGGGAACGAGAACGTAGGTGTCGGGAACCCGCCACCGTTCGTGTTGCCGTTGGTGCCGCTGATGGTGTTCCCGTTGACGGTGTTGCCGTTGGTGGTGTTCCCACCGTTCGCGTTGCCCTTGTTGTCGCCGTTGTTCCCGTCGGTCGGGCCGTGGCCGTTGTCCTTGGGCTTCTCGTCGGGAATGTCGACGAGGTTGAAGGACGGGGAGTCCTTGCCCGAGAGGGCGCCGGTCATGGCGTCCTTCCAGATGGGGCCGGGCACCTGACCGCCGTAGACGAGGTCGTGGTAGACGCCGCCGATGCGGATGTTCGTCATCTTGACGTTCTGCTTCGGGCTGCCGACCCAGACCGCGCCCGACAGGTTCGGCGTGTACCCGACGAACCAGGCGTTCTTGCGCTCGTCCGTCGTACCCGTCTTACCGGCGTTGTCGCGGTCGGAGAGGCCGGCCTGCTGACCCGTACCGGAGTCGATCACGCCCTGGAGCAGCGTGTTGACGGTGTCCGCGGTCTTCTCGGACATGGCCCGTGAGCACGTCGACTTCGGGACCTCGAGCGACTTCTCCTTGCCGTCGGCCTTCTGGGTGATCGACTCGATGGCGATCGGCGTGCAGTACATGCCCCGGGAGGCGAAGGTGGCGTACGCGCTCGCCATGGTCAGCGGGGAGATGCCCTTGGAGCCGAGGGTGATGGCGGGCACCTCGGGCAACTTGTCGCCATTGCCCTGCACGACGTGCAGCTTGTCGGTCATCTTCACCACGGGGCAGATGCCGATGTCCGAGATCATCTGCACGAAGTAGGTGTTGACCGACTTGGCCATCGCCGTCTTCAGCGCGTACGGGCCCTTCTCCTCGGTGCTCTCGTTCGAGAGCTTCTCGTTGGTCAGGTTGGTCCAGGGCTTGCTGCTGCACGTCTGTACGGGGCTGGGGTAGGCCATCTCGTACGGCGACGGGTACTGCTGGGTCGCCGGCCGGCCCTCCTCCAGTGCGGCCGCGGCCACGAACGGCTTGAAGGTCGAACCGGTCGGGAAGCCATAGTTCGAACCGCCCATGTCACGGTCGACCGAGTAGTTGTACTCCGTCTCGTTCTTCCCGTAGCCGTACGGCCTCGACTGGCCCATGCCGACGATCTTCCCGGTGCCCGGCTCGACCAGGGTGGCCGCCGTGGCGACCGAGTCCGACTTGTTGACGTGGGACTTGATCGAGGACTGCACCGACTGCTGCGCCTGCGGGTCGAGCGTCGTACGGATGGTCAGGCCGCCCTGGTTCCAGACCTTCGCCCGGGCCTCCTTGGTCTTGCCGAAGACCGGGTCGCTGAGGAACACGCTCTCCACGTACTTGCAGAAGAAGCTCGCGCCCTTGACCGCCGTGATGCAGCCGTTCTTCGGCTGGCTGACCTTCAGGCCGAGCTTCGCCTCCTTGGCCTTGTCGGCCTCCTGCTGGGAGATGTCGTGCACCTCGGCCATGCGCTGCAGCACGGTGTTGCGGCGCTTGGTGGCTTCCGCCTCGTCGTTCACCGGGTCGTACCGGCTGGGTGACTGGACGATGCCCGCGAGCATCGCCGACTCCTGGAGGTTCAGGTCCTTGGCGGGCTTGGAGAAGTAACGCTGGGCGGCGGCCTCGATGCCGTAGGCCTGCTCACCGAAGAACGTGATGTTCAGGTAGTTCTCGAGGATCTTCTTCTTGCCGAGCTTCTCTTCCAGCTGGATCGCGTACTTGAGCTCGCGGACCTTGCGGCCGAGGGTCTGCTGGGTGGCCTGGGCGACCTTTGTCGGGTCGTCTCCGGCCTCCTCCACGAAGTAGTTCTTCACCAGCTGCTGGGTGAGCGTGGAGGCGCCCTGGGCGACGCCGCCGTTCTGCGCGTTCTGGTTCAGGGCGCGCAGGACGCCCTTCAGGTCGATCGCGCCGTGCTGGTAGAAGCGGGAGTCCTCGATCGCGACGATCGCCTTCTGCATGTACGGCGAGATGTCCTTGAGGTCGACCACCGTGCGGTCGCGCGAGTAGACCGTCGCGATCTGACCGCCCTTGCTGTCCAGGATGGTGGTGCGCTGACTCAGCGCGGGACTCTTCAGGTTGTCGGGAATCTCGTCGAACCCCTGGACGGAACCCTTGGCCGCGAGACCGAGCGCGCCCGCTGCGGGCAGCGCGATTCCGGCCATGACTGCTCCAGCGAGCACGCTGACACCGAGGAACTTGGCGGCCTGTTGCGTTGGCGACAGACCACCGCCCGAGCGCTTCTTTGGCATAGGGGCAGCCTACGTTCTCATTCGCCGGACACGCGTATATGCCTTGGCCTAAGCTGCTCTCAACTGTCACAGCAGTATGGCCACGTATCAATACGTCCGGCGACCCCGAATCGTTCCGGAGGTTCCCCAACTTTTTTGGGGAGGTCGTGTCCGAATCAGCCTCATGCGTCACCTGGCGTCCGTTGTGACTCAACTGAACTGTCCCGGTTTGCCGGGATACTCGCGTATGTCCGCCGCTCACTCCCCCGGGTGATCTGCCGCTTACGCATAGTCCGTTCGGGCCATTCAAGATTGGGCCCGCAGGGGGTGTTGCGCTGTGCCTGCCTTCCGTAACGTCCTCAACTGGCGGCGGTGAATATGCCGCTGCCGCCGTGGGGGAGCCTCGATTCGGGAGAGGACGGCGCCGGTATGGGCTGGGTAACCGACTGGAGTGCGCAGGCGGCCTGCCGCACTACCGATCCGGATGAACTGTTCGTTCAAGGAGCAGCGCAGAACAGGGCGAAGGCAGTGTGCACCGGATGTCCGGTACGCACGGAGTGCCTCGCCGATGCGCTCGACAATCGCGTCGAATTCGGCGTGTGGGGTGGCATGACGGAGCGGGAGCGTCGCGCGTTGCTGCGCAGGCGTCCCACCGTCACCTCGTGGCGTCGCCTGCTGGAGACCGCGCGTACGGAGTACGAGCGCGGTGCGGGCCTGCTGCCCCTCGACGAGGAAGAGGTGTACGAGCGCTACGCGGCGGTGGGCTGAGGGCGCCACGGAAGGCGTCCCGCGGGCCACCTCGGCCCGCGTCGGACCCACCTACCGCCTCGGACCCACTCGCCTCAGGCCATCTCAGGCCCGGCCACGAGTTCATGACTCAGGGCCGGCCCCGGGCCCGTGGACGGCGCCGCTCAGGCGCCGGTTTCAGGCAGCTCCGGCCGGTTGGCCGCGAGCCGTTCTCCGATGTCCCGCAGTCCTGCGAGATCGTGTACGTCGCCAGGCAGCGCGGCCACTTCGGCAACCGCCACCTCCGGGTGGAGCGCGGCGAAACGGTCACGCGTGCGCTGCTCGCGGGAGAGCAGCTGCATGCGCTCGGCGTGCAGCCTCAGCAGGCCTGCGGTGAGTTGTTCGACGGTCCGGTGCCCGTGCGGCGGCGTGTCGGCCCTGTCCGTGGCGTCTGTGCTGTCCGTGGCGGCGGGGGAGCCTTCATCGGAACCGTCGGAGCCGGCTGGACCTTCGGAGCCGTCGGGAGCTGATGTCTCGGAAGCGGGAGATTCTGAACTGCCGTACGTGTCGGGAGAGTTACGAAGTCCAGCTTTCCCGCCCTCCTGATCCACAATGCGGGCGTCGTCAAGATTTTCTACAGCCGTGGATTCAAGATCTTCCGCAGGATCGGGATCAAGGCCGCCGACGGCCCCGGAATCCCTGTCCCCCTCGGCCGCAAGTTTCCCGGCGGCCTCGGCCGCAAGTTCCTCCGCGGTCTCGGCATCGAGGTTCTCCGCGGTCTCGGCATCGAGGTTCTCCGCCGCCGCGAGCGCCCGCTCGGCGGACAGCTGGGCGGCACCGCTGCCGTGCACCCGGTTGAGTACGAGACCGGCGAACGGCATGTCCTCGGCCGCCAGCCGCTCCACGAAGTACGCAGCCTCGCGCAGCGCGTCCCGCTCCGGGGCTGCCACCACCAGGAACGCCGTCCCGGGCGCCTGGAGCAGCTTGTACGTGGCGTCCGCGCGCGTACGGAAGCCCCCGAACGTCGTGTCCATCGCCGCCACGAACGTCTGCACGTCCTTCAGTAGTTGTCCCCCCAGCAGCTTTCCCAGGGTGCCGGTCATCATCGACATCCCGACGTTCAGGAACTTCATCCCCGCACGCCCGCCCAGCTTCGCCGGGGCCGTCAGGAGCCGGATCAGCCGTCCGTCGAGGAAGGACCCGAGCCGCTTGGGCGCGTCCAGGAAGTCGAGCGCCGAGCGGGACGGCGGCGTGTCGACGATGATCAGGTCCCACTGGTCCCGCGCCCGCAGCTGGCCCAGCTTCTCCATCGCCATGTACTCCTGCGTGCCCGCGAAGCCCGCCGAAAGCGACTGGTAGAAGGGGTTGTTCAGGATCACGGCCGCCCGTTCGCCGTCCGCGTGCGCCTCGACGATCTCGTCGAACGTGCGCTTCATGTCGAGCATCATGGCGTGCAGCTCGCCGCCCGCGGAGTCGTCGATGCCCTTCACACGGCGTGGGACGTTGTCGAGGGAGTCGATGCCCATCGACTGGGCGAGCCGGCGAGCCGGGTCGATGGTCAGGACGACCACCTTGCGGCCCCGCTCGGCGGCGCGCAGCCCCAGGGCCGCCGCCGTGGTCGTCTTGCCGACGCCGCCCGAACCGCAGCACACCACGATGCGGGTGTCGGGGTCGTCGAGCAGTGGGTCGAGGTCGAGTACGCGGGCCGGGTCCAGACTCATGAGATCCCTTGAGTGCGCAGTTCCGTGGCGAGCTCGTACAGGCCCGCCAGGTCCATTCCCTCGGCGAGCAGGGGGAGTTCGTGCAGCGGGAGGTCCTGCTCGGTCAGGACGGCTCGCTGCTCGCGCTCCAGGGTGTGCCGCTCGGCGTACTCCTCGGCCTGTTCCAGGAGGGGCCCGACGAGCCGCTCGGCGTTCCCGCCGCGGCGGGCGCCGCCGAGCCCGGCCGCCGAGAGCGACTTGGCGATGGCGCTGCGCGCGACGGCGCCCGTGAGCTCCAGGTCGACGTCGTCCAGGAGCGCGGGCCGCACCATGTTCACGATGATCCGTCCCACCGGCAGCTTCGCCGCCCGCAGCTCGGCGATGCCGTCCGCGGTCTCCTGGACGGGCATCTCCTCCAGCAGCGTCACCATGTGCACCGCCGTCTCCGGCGACTTCAGGACGCGCATCACGGCTTGCGCCTGATTGTGTATCGGCCCGATCTTGGCGAGCCCCGCGACCTCGTCGTTGACGTTCAGGAAGCGGGTGATGCGGCCCGTGGGTGGCGCGTCCATGACGACGTAGTCGTACGCGAACCGCCCGCTCTTGTCCTTCCTGCGGACGGCCTCGCACGCCTTCCCCGTGAGGAGCACGTCCCTGAGACCGGGCGCGATGGTGGTCGCGAAGTCGATGGCGCCGAGCTTTTTCAGGGCCCGGCCGGCGCCGCCCAGTTTGTAGAACATCTGGAGGTAGTCCAGAAGGGCCAGTTCGGGGTCGATGGCGAGGGCGTGCACCTCCCCGCCCCCTGGAGCGACGGCGATCTTCCGCTCCTCGTAGGGCAGCGCTTCTGTTTCGAAGAGCTGCGCGATGCCCTGCCTGCCCTCGACCTCGACGAGGAGGGTGCGCTTGCCCTCGGTCGCGAGGGCGAGCGCGAGGGCTGCGGCTACCGTGGTCTTGCCGGTACCGCCCTTGCCGCTGACGACCTGGAGCCTGCTCACGTCTTCGAGCCTAACCAGTCCGCCGCCGTACTACGCAGGAGGCTGTGGACAACGTGCGCGCGAGGCCCCCCGCGGCAACGACTACAGTCGGCGACATGACCAAGTGGGAATACGCAACCGTGCCGCTGCTCGTCCATGCCACGAAGCAGATTCTGGACACCTGGGGCGAGGACGGCTGGGAGCTCGTCCAGGTCGTGCCCGGGCCGAACAACCCCGAGCAGCTGGTGGCCTACCTGAAGCGCGAGAAGTCGGCATGAGCGGCGCCGTCGAGGCGAAGCTCGCGGAGCTCGGTCTGACGCTGCCGGGCGTCGTTCCGCCGCTGGCCGCCTATCAGCCCGCCGTGCAGTCCGGTGTGTACGTCTTCACCTCGGGGCAGCTGCCGATGGTGGACGGCAAGCTTCCGGTCACCGGCAAGGTGGGCGCGGAGGTCACGGCCGAGGAGGCCAAGGACCTGGCCCGCATCTGCGCGCTGAACGCGCTTGCCGCGGTCAAGTCCGTCGCGGGCGACCTCGACCGCATCGCGCGCGTCGTGAAGGTCGTCGGCTTCGTGGCCTCGGCCTCGGACTTCACCGGCCAGCCGGGTGTCCTGAACGGCGCGAGCGAGCTCCTGGGCGCCGCCCTGGGCGACAAGGGCGTCCACGCCCGCAGCGCGGTCGGTGTGGCCGTCCTCCCGCTGGACGCCCCGGTCGAGGTCGAGATCCAGGTGGAGCTGACGGCGGTGTAGGCGGTCGGGACCGGGGGCGGTTTTCTTCGCCCCGCCGCCGCCCCCGCCCCCGGCCCGGAGATCCCCATGGGCCCCTCGAACATTCGCCCGGCTCGGGATAGCCTCCGGCCATGGCGAATGGGCAGTGGTATCCACCGGAGTGGCCCGAGCGGATCCGCGCGCTCGCGGAGGGCACGCTGACCCCGGTACCCCCCAAGCGCGCGGCCACCGTCATGCTGCTCAAGGACACTCCCACCACCCCCGTGGTGCACATGCTGCGCAGACGCGCCTCCATGGCCTTCGCCGGAGGCGCGTACGCGTACCCGGGCGGCGGCGTGGACCCACGCGACGACGAGCACCAGATCCGCTGGGCGGGCCCCACACGCGCGTGGTGGGCGAAAAGGCTCGGCACCGACGAGACGTCCGCCCAGGCCGTCGTCTGCGCGGCGGTCCGCGAGACGTACGAGGAGGCCGGTGTCCTGCTGGCCGGGCCCACCCCGGACACCGTGGTCGGCGACACCACCGGCGAGGACTGGGAGGCGGACCGCGCGGCCCTGGTCGCCCGCGACCTCTCCTTCGCCGAGTTCCTCGACCGCCGCGGACTCGTGCTCAGGTCCGACCTCCTGGGCGTCTGGACCCGCTGGATCACCCCGGAGTTCGAAACCCGCCGCTACGACACCTGGTTCTTCGTGGCCGCCCTCCCGGAGGGCCAGCGCACCCGCAACGCCTCCACGGAGGCCGACCGCACGGTCTGGATCCGCCCGGCGGACGCGGCGGACGGGTACGACAAGGGCGAGCTCCTGATGATGCCGCCCACGGTCGCGACCCTGCGCCAGCTCATCCCGTACGACAGCGCCGCCGACGTCCTCGCCGCCGCGCCCACCCGTGATCTGACCCCCGTCCTGGCCAAGGCCCGCCTGGAGAACGGCGAAGTGGTCCTCGCCTGGCCGGGCCACGACGAGTTCACCAAGCACATCCCGACCGGTGGAGCCCCCGCATGACCGACGCCGCAGCCCTCCCCGGCCAGCCGCGAGGCGGGGTCCTCTCCGGCTCCGCCACCTCGCGCGCCGTCAACGTGCTCGCGCCCAACGCGTCCGCGATGACCCTGGACGGCACCAACACCTGGATCGTCTCCGAGCCGGACTCCGGCCTGGCGGTGGTGATCGACCCCGGGCCCCTGGACGACGTACATCTGCGCAATGTCGTGGACACCGCCGAGAAGGCGGGGAAGCGGGTGGCACTGACCCTGCTGACGCACGGGCACCCCGATCACGCCGAGGGCGCCGGGCGGTTCGCAGAACTGACGGACACGAAGGTGCGGGCGCTGGATCCGGCGCTGCGGCTCGGAGACGAGGGACTGGCGCACGGGGACGTCATCACCGTGGGCGGCCTCGAACTGCGTGTCGTACCGACTCCGGGCCACACCGCCGACTCGCTGTGCTTCCATCTCCCGGCCGATCGGGCCGTTCTGACGGGTGACACCATCCTCGGCCGCGGTACGACCGTCGTGGCCCACCCCGACGGCCGTCTGGGCGACTATCTCGACTCGCTGCGGCGGCTCAGGTCCCTCACCGTGGACGACGGCGTGCACACCGTGCTGCCGGGGCACGGGCCCGTCCTGGAGGACGCCCAGGGCGCCGTCGAGTTCTACCTCGCCCACCGCGCTCACCGCCTGGCCCAGGTCGAGACGGCGGTCGAGAACGGCTACCGGTCGCCGGCCGAGGTCGTCGCGCACGTGTACGCGGACGTGGACCGCTCACTGTGGCCTGCGGCGGAGCTGTCGGTCCGGGCGCAGATGGACTACCTCCGGGAACACGGCCTCATCTAAAAGTCCGGGTGTCCGGGTGTCCGGGTGTCCGGGTGTCCGGGTGTGCCGGTGTCCCGGTGTCCGGGTGTCCGGACGGCTGGTGAGAGCGCCCTGGCGACGCCGGCGACACGGGAACCGGCGACATGGGAACCGGCGATACGGGAACCGGCGATACCGGCGACACGGGAACCGGCGATACGGGAACCGGCGACACGGGAACCGGCGGCACCGGCGATACGAGAAGGGCCCCGCTGTGCAGCGGGGCCCTTCAGGTGCGTCCGAAAGCCGGCGCGCGGTGCGGTCAGCGCGAGCGCTTCGCGAGGCGCTCCACGTCCAGCAGGATGACCGCGCGGGCCTCCAGGCGGAGCCAGCCGCGGCCCGCGAAGTCGGCGAGCGCCTTGTTGACCGTCTCGCGGGACGCGCCGACCAGCTGGGCCAGCTCCTCCTGCGTCAGGTCGTGCACGACGTGGATGCCCTCCTCCGACTGCACGCCGAAGCGGCGGGAGAGGTCCAGGAGCGCGCGGGCCACGCGGCCGGGCACGTCCGAGAAGACCAGGTCGGACATCTGGTCGTTGGTCTTGCGCAGGCGCCGGGCGACGGCGCGCAGCAGCGCGGCGGCCACCTCGGGCCGCGCGTTCAGCCAGGGCTGGAGGTCGCCGTGGCCGAGGCCGAGCAGCTTGACCTCGGTCAGCGCGGTGGCGGTCGCCGTGCGCGGGCCCGGGTCGAACAGCGACAGCTCGCCGATGAGCTCACCGGGGCCCAGGACGGCCAGCATGTTCTCGCGGCCGTCGGGTGAGGTGCGGTGAAGCTTCACCTTGCCCTCGGTGACCACGTAGAGGCGGTCCCCGGGGTCGCCCTCGTGGAAGAGAGCGTCGCCGCGTGCGAGGGTCACCTCACTCATGGAGGCGCGGAGCTCCGCGGCCTGCTCGTCATCGAGCGCCGCGAAGAGCGGGGCGCGCCGCAGAACGTCGTCCACGAGTTCTCTCCTTGTCGACCTGCTCAGGGGATCTTGTTCCCCCGTGATACCAGGGGACCGTGTTCCCCATCTTGCTGGACGGTCCAAACAGTGTGATCAGTCACAAGTCTGCCGCACTGGCGTGCCGGGCAGTGCGGCAGGGGGCCAATTGGGGGCTGATCTTCTGGGTCCGGGGCGGATGTCGGTGGGGGGCTTTAGGCTGGCCGGGTGTCCAAATCGCCGGTGAGAGCACAGGCCAAGGGGGCTGGGCGGGTGGTTGTACGTCGCGATTCCGCTGTGGGCGAACAGAGTTCCGTCGGAAGTATGAAAACGACAAAAGCGACAAATTCGACGCCGGTGAAGCCGGTCGCGAAGAAGGCCGCGAAGAAGTCTGCCAAAAAGGCGACAGTCGCGACCGGGAAGACGACAGGCGTGGCCAAGAAGGCGGCGGCCGCGATCAAGAAGGCGGCGACCACGTCCAGCAAGGCGACAGCCACGTCCGAGAAGGGGGCGAGCGCCTCCAAGAAGGCGGCCGCTTCCAAGAAGGCGGTGTCGGCCAAGGCGGCCGCTTCCAAGAAGGCGCCGGCCAAGAAGGCCGCCAAGAAGGCGGCCCCCGCGCAAGCCGCCCCCAAGAAGGCGATCGTCGAGTCCCACGCCGCTCTCGTGCGCCGCGCCCGCCGCATCAACCGCGAGCTTGCCGAGGTGTACCCGTACGCCCACCCGGAGCTGGACTTCGAGAACCCCTTCCAGCTGGTGATCGCCACGGTCCTGTCGGCCCAGACGACCGACCTGCGGGTGAACCAGACGACTCCGGCGCTCTTCGCCAAGTACCCCACGCCCGAGGACCTCGCCGCGGCGAATCCGGAGGAGGTCGAGGAGATCCTCCGTCCGACCGGTTTCTTCAGGGCCAAGACCAAGTCGGTGATAGGGCTCTCCAAGGTCTTGGCGGAGGACTTCGGGGGTGAGGTCCCCGGCCGCCTCGAAGACCTCGTCAAGCTTCCCGGCGTAGGCCGCAAGACCGCCTTCGTGGTCCTCGGCAACGCCTTCGGGCGCCCCGGCATCACCGTGGACACCCACTTCGGCCGGCTCGTGCGCCGCTGGCAGTGGACCGACGAGACCGACCCGGACAAGGTGGAGGCCGCCGTCGGCGCGCTCTTCCCGAAGAGCGAGTGGACGATGCTCTCGCACCACGTGATCTTCCACGGCCGTCGCATCTGCCACGCCCGCAAGCCCGCGTGCGGCGCCTGCCCCATCGCCCCGCTCTGCCCCGCGTACGGGGAGGGCGAGACGGACCCGGAGAAGGCGCGCAAGCTCCTGAAGTACGAGAAGGGCGGCTTCCCCGGCCAACGCCTCAACCCGCCGCAGTCCTACCTGGACGCGGGCGGCGTCCCGGCACCCCCACTGGGCGCCGGATGACGGAACGAACACGGCGCCGCCCGGCGTTGGGGAGAACAGAACGGGGGTGGCGATGACGCACGCGAGCAACACGCACAGCAGGCACGACGAGCCGGACACAGACCGCACGCAGAATGAGACGGGTACGCGCGGCACGCAAGACGAGACGGGTACACGCGGCACGCGGAACGAGACGGGCACACACCGCACGTACGACGGACCCGGCGCGCACCACCGCACACACGAAGGTCCCGACTCGCACAACGGCCAGGTCGTGGTGACCAAGGACGGCCTGCCCGCCTGGCTCGACCCGGTGGTGCACGCCGTTGAGACCGTGGAGCCGCTCCAGCTGAGCCGCTTCCTGCCGCCGTCGAACGGCGCGGGGCGGCAGTCCGCCGTTCTCATCCTCTTCGGCGAGGGCGCCCGCGGCCCCGAGCTGCTGCTGATGGAGCGTGCCAGCTCCCTGCGCTCGCACGCGGGGCAGCCCTCCTTCCCCGGCGGCGCCCTCGACCCGCAGGACGGCGACCCGAAGGCCGACGGGCCGCTGCGGGCCGCGCTGCGGGAGGCGGAGGAGGAGACCGGGCTGGACCCGAGCGGTGTCCAGCTCTTCGGCGTGCTGCCGAAGCTCTACATCCCGGTGAGCGGTTTCGTGGTCACCCCGGTCCTGGGCTGGTGGCGCGAGCCGACCCCGGTCGGCGTGGTCGATCCGGCCGAGACGGCCCGGGTCTTCACGGTCCCCGTGGCGGATCTCACGAACCCCGCCCACCGTGCGACGACCGTGCACCCCAGCGGTCACCGAGGTCCGGCATTCCTGGTCGAATCGGCCCTGGTCTGGGGCTTCACCGCGGGGATCATCGACCGTCTGCTGCACTACGCGGGCTGGGAGCTGCCCTGGGACCGCGAGAAGCAGGTCCCGCTCGACTGGCGCGCATGACAGGGTGGCCCCCGTGAACGTGCTGGACATCCTGTTGCTGGTCGCCGCCGTGTGGTTCGCGATCGTGGGCTACCGCCAAGGCTTCGTCGTCGGCATCCTGTCGGTGATCGGGTTCCTGGGCGGCGGCCTCGTCGCCGTCTATCTGCTTCCCGTCGTCTGGGGTGCCCTGACCGACGACGCCAAGGTGAGTACGACCGCCGCGGTGGTCGCGGTGATCGTCGTGATCGTCTGTGCCTCCGTCGGCCAGGCCCTCACCACCCACCTCGGCAACAAACTGCGCCGGTACATCACCTGGTCCCCGGCCCGCGCCCTGGACGCGACCGGCGGCGCCCTCGTCAACGTCGTCGCGATGCTCCTGGTCGCCTGGCTGATCGGCTCGGCCCTCGCGGGCACGACGCTGCCGACACTCGGCAAGGAGGTCCGCGGCTCCAAGGTGCTCCACGGCGTCTCCAGCGCCCTGCCCTCCCAGGCCGACACCTGGTTCGCAGACTTCTCCTCGGTCCTCGCGCAGAACGGCTTCCCGCAGGTCTTCAGCCCGTTCGCCAACGAACCCATCACCGACGTCCGGCCCCCCGACCCGGCGCTCGCGAACAGCCCCGTCGCCACCCGCGCCCAGAAGTCCATCGTCAAGGTGATGGGCACCGCGCAGAGCTGCGGCAAGGTCCTCGAGGGCAGTGGCTTCGTCTTCGGCGACCGCCGCGTGATGACCAACGCGCACGTGGTCGGCGGGGTCGACGAGCCCACCGTCCAGATCGGCGGCGAGGGCAGGAAGTACGACGCCAAGGTCGTCCTGTACGACTGGGAGCGCGACATCGCCGTGCTCGACGTACCGAACCTGCGCGCGCCCGCCCTCCAGTTCACGGCCAAGGACGCGACCAGCGGCAACAACGCGATCGTCGCCGGCTTCCCGCAGAACGGCGCGTACAACGTCCAGCCCGCGCGCGTGCGCGGCCGCATCACGGCCAACGGCCCGGACATCTACCACCGCGGAACCGTGCGCCGCGACGTCTACTCGCTGTACGCGACCGTGCGCCAGGGCAACTCTGGCGGCCCGCTGCTCACGCCCGACGGCAAGGTGTACGGAGTGGTCTTCGCGAAGTCCCTCGACGACGCCAACACCGGGTACGCGCTCACCGCGGACGAGGTCCAGCCGGACGCCACCAAGGGTCGCACGGCCGATCAGCAGGTGGACAGCGACAGCTGCGCGCTCTGAGAGCGAAGGGTGACGGGCGGCGGTGTGCGGGGACTCAGCCTCGTGGGTGACGCAGCCGTACCGAAACCCAGCGGGCCCGGCGGCGCAAAATGCGCGGGATCCCCACTTGGGGGTCCGCGCCCGGCAATTGCGGGGTGCCCCTCTGATGGGAGCTCAGGCCCGTCGCCGAGCGGCGGTTGCGTGGTGCGTCACTGTAGTCGTGCGTCCAGCCCATACCCCGACGTGTGCCCCTGCCCCAAGGTCGATAACCGCGCCTGAGCCCCCCAATTGGCCTATGCGCGAGGCATTTGGCTGTTCGTAGGACAGGCGTTCCCGTCCGCATACCGGGCGGGCCACGGGCCGCAATCGGACAGTCACCGACGGGTCACCGGTCGGGCTCGGGATCCTTCAGCCAGTTGACCAATTCGGTCGAAAACGCCACGGGGTCCTCTTCGTGGGGGAAGTGTCCGAGACCGTCGAACAGCCGCCAACGGTACGGCGCTTCGACGTACTCCCCGGAACCGGCGGCGCTCCGCGTCCGCATCACCGGATCGAGCGATCCGTGCAGATGCAGCGTCGGCACCCGAACCGGCCGCTTCATGCGCCGGTTGAACTGGATCCCGTCCGGTCGTGCCATCGAACGGACCATCCACCGATAGGGCTCGATCGAACAATGCGCCGTCGACGGGATGCACATGGCGCGGCGGTACGTCTCCACGGCCTCGTCGTCCGGCTGTCGCGGCCCCGACCAGTCCCGTACCAGACGACCCACCAGGGCGCCTTCGTCTGCGACGAGTTGGCGCTCCGGGATCCAGGGCCGCTGGAACCCCCAGATGTACGAACCCGCGGCCGACTGCTTGACGTCGGAGAGCATGGCCGAGCGCCAGCGCCGCGGATGCGGCATGGACGACACGGCGAGCCGGCGGACGAGCTTGGGGCGCATCACGGCCGCCGTCCACGCCAGATAGCCGCCCAGGTCGTGTCCGACCAGCGCGGCGTCGGGCTCCCCGAGGGACCGTACGACCCCGGTGATGTCGAGCGCGAGGTTGGCGGGGTCGTAACCGCGCGGCGTGCGGTCGCTGCCGCCGACGCCGCGCAGATCCATGGCCACGGCCCGGAAGCCCGCGTCCGCGAGCGCCACCATCTGCCGGCGCCAGGTCCACCAGAACTGCGGGAAGCCGTGCAGCAGCAGGACGAGCGGGCCGTCGCCCATCTCGGCGATGTGGAAGCGCGCGCCGTTGGCGGCGACGTCCCGGTGGGTCACTTCTCTCCCGCCGGGGACGTCGAGCCGCACGACTGAGGTGGGTTGCGCCGAAGGGGTGGCGGGGTCCGTCATGACGTCGAGCGTGCCACAACCTCGACCGCGTCACTTACAGGGACGGTCCGGGGATGCGGTTTGGCGTTCTGGAGCACACCCGCGGTCTCCTTGACCGAAGCGGCGACCTTTTGCGGGCCCTTGCCCTTCTTCGCCTTCTTTGCGAAGGTCAGGCCGATCAGCGCGAGGACGGCGGCGACCAGCACGTTCGCGGCGAACGACAGGACGAAGCAGATCGCGAGATTCCAGTGGCTCCAGGTCCGGATGCCGTACGCCAGGGCGAAGTTCAGCATCGGGAGGGAGAAGATCAGCACCGCTCCGGCCGCGGAGAACGCGCCGCCGCTGACCGCGCCGCGCTTGACGTCCTGCTTGAGCTGCGCCTTCGCCAGCGCGATCTCGTCGTGCACCAGTGCGGACATCTCGGTCGTCGCCGAGGCGAACAACTGGCCGATGCTGCGTTCGGCGCCGACCGGGCTGCCGTCGGGTGCGCTCATCGCGGACTCCCTCTTCTGTATGTGCCTGCTCTGTACGGGCTGATCTGTACGGTCTGGCTGCCAACGGTGCCGGAACGGCCCTGGCTGCTCCAGCGTCCGTACCGTCCACTGCCGACCGTCCGGTCCTGACTGTCCGGTTCTGACTGTCCGGTCCTGACTGTCCGGCCCTGACCATCCGGTTCTGACCATCCGGTTCTGCTCAGATCATGCCGGACCGTCGTTCTCCTCGCTTGCCCCGCCCGCCACTTCGGCAAGCCTTCGGTGCTCGGCGGCCTTCCGTTCGTGGATCTCGGCCATCCGCAGGTGGTACGCCGGGTTGTTCTGCTCGTAGATGTCGGGGATGCCGTCGCTGTCCTCGTCGAGCTCCTCGGCCTCGTACAGCGCAAGGTACTTGGCGTTGCGTACCTTCAGCAGCGTCGTGGCGAGTACGGCGGCTATGAGCGAGCCGATCAGTACGGCGGCCTTGACCTCGTCGGTGAGTACCGGGTCGTTCTTGAAGGCGAGTTCGCCGATGAGGAGCGAGACGGTGAAGCCGATTCCGGCGAGGGAGGCGACGGCGAAGACGTCGGGCCAGACGAGATCCTCACTGAGCGAGGCCCTGGTGAACCGGGCCGCCAGCCAGGTCCCCCCGAATATGCCCACGGCCTTCCCGACGACGAGCCCCAGCACGACACCGAGCGTCTCGGGCCGGGTGAACACGTCACCGATCGCCCCGCCGGAGACGACGACCCCGGCGCTGAAGAGCGCGAACAGCGGCACGGCGAGCCCGGCGGAAAGGGGCCGGACAAGATGCTCGATGTGCTCCCCGGGTGAGTGCTCCTCGCCCTCCTGCCGGTGGCAGCGCAGCATCAGCCCCATCGCGACGCCGGAGATGGTGGCGTGGACGCCGCTGTTGTACATCAGCCCCCAGATGACGAGCGCGAGCGGCACATACACGTACCACCCGCGTACGCCCTTGCGCAGCAGTACCCAGAACACGCCGAGCCCGACGACGGCCCCGCCCAGCGCGCCGAAGTCGATGTGGTCGGTGAAGAAGATCGCGATGATGAGAATCGCGAACAGATCGTCTACGACGGCGAGGGTGAGCAGGAAGGCGCGCAGGGAGGACGGCAGGGAGGTGCCGATCACGGCGAGTACGGCGAGGGCGAAGGCGATGTCGGTGGCGGTGGGTACGGCCCACCCTCCGAGGGATCCGCCCCCGATCACATTGGTGATGGTATAGACCAGCGCGGGTACGGCCATTCCGCACACGGCCGCGACGACGGGCAGTATCGCGGCCTTCGGATCGCGCAGATCCCCCGCCACCAGCTCGCGCTTGAGTTCGATACCGGCGACGAAGAAGAACACGGCCAGCAGTCCGTCCGCCGCCCAGTGCTGAACGGACAGGTTCAGTCCGAGCGCGGAGGGCCCGAGATGGAAGTGGCTGATGGAGGCGTAACTGTCCCGCAGTGGCGTGTTGGCCCACACCAGCGCGGCAACCGCCGCGACGAGCAGCAGCACCCCACCGACGGTCTCGGTCCGCAGCGCCTCCGCGACGAAGTTCCGCTCGGGCAGGGACAGGCGCCCGAGGAACTTGCGGTTGTTGGCGCTGGGCGTGGCCACGGCGGGACCTCCGGGTCGTTACGGCTGCTTGCTGACGGCCGCCACACGGGATCGCTGACGACACCGCCGACCAGACTTCCCGGCACACCCTGAGGTCACTACTTTACCTTGCCGTTGCAGCGAGATATTTCGCATTGCGAACATATGGTGCGCAAGGGGATGGGCGCCCGCGTGGACGTGCGGGGCGCGCCCCGGCACCAACGAGGGCTGGACACAACAGGGGCTGGACACAACGAGGGCTGGACATGATGGCCCACGGTCATGCCGCACGGACCTGCGAGAGCCCGCCCGGGACACTGCGTACGGTGAGCGAGCCCACGGCCGGGCAACGGACGCACGCGAGGCCACGCGAGACCCCGACGGGCGGGGAGGCCGGAGCGGTGATAGCCGACTCGACGGAGACCTCACGAGCCCCCAGGCCCAGCACGACCGTCAGGAGGAGACCAAGGAGGAGACCCTCAGCGTGCTGCCGCAGGGCCGCGCCACAGCGCTGCACGCCTCACAGCCGCAGCGGACACGGACCGGGGCCCGGGCTGTACCGCGCGACGCCAGGCCCCAGCGGGGTCGTGCAAGCGCGAGGTGGTCAGGGGGATGCGGTACCCGCCGGGGGCAGGGGCGGAGCCCCGCAGGGTTTGGGGTGGGGCGGAGCCCCGCAGGGTTTGGGGTGTGGGGCGGAGCCCCGCGAGATCGGGGGGGTGGGGGCACTTAGTGCCCCCACACTCAAAGGGGTGGTGGGTGGGGGAAACCCTCAGTCCTCGCTCGGCGCCGCCGGCAGCTTCGCCTGGATGAGATCCATCACCGTGGAGTCCGTCAACGTCGTGACATCCCCCAGCTCCCGGTTCTCCGCCACGTCACGCAACAACCGTCGCATGATCTTCCCGGACCGAGTCTTGGGAAGCTCGGCCACCGGCAACACCCGCTTCGGTTTGGCGATCGGCCCCAGCGTCGCCCCTACGTGATTCCGCAGATCCGCCACCAGCCCGGCATCCTCCGCGGAAGCGGTCCCCCGCAGAATCACGAACGCGACAATCGCCTGCCCCGTCGTCTCGTCCGCCGCACCGACCACGGCCGCCTCGGCGACCGAAGGATGCGAGACGAGCGCCGACTCGACCTCGGTCGTCGAGATGTTGTGCCCGGACACGAGCATCACGTCGTCGACCCGTCCGAGGAGCCAGATGTCCCCGTCCTCGTCCTTCTTCGCCCCGTCCCCGGCGAAGTACTTCCCCTCGAACCGCGACCAGTACGTGTCGAGGAAGCGCTGGTCGTCGCCCCAGATCGTGCGCAGCATCGAGGGCCACGGCTCGGTGAGCACCAGGTACCCGCCACCCCCGTTGGGAACCTCCCGCGCCTCGTCGTCGACCACGGTCGCCGAGATCCCCGGCAACGGCCGCTGCGCCGACCCCGGCTTGGTCTCGGTGACCCCCGGCAGCGGCGAGATCATCATCGCGCCGGTCTCGGTCTGCCACCACGTGTCCACGATGGGCGTCCGGTCGCCGCCGATGTGCTTGCGGTACCAGACCCACGCCTCGGGGTTGATCGGCTCACCCACGGACCCCAGTACCCGCAGGCTGCTGAGATCGAACTTCGCGGGGATGTCGTCCCCCCACTTCATGAACGTACGGATAGCCGTGGGCGCCGTGTAGAGAATCGTCACCCCGTACTTCTGCACGATCTCCCAGAACCGCCCCTGGTGCGGCGTGTCCGGCGTGCCCTCGTACATCACCTGCGTCGCACCGTTCGAAAGCGGCCCGTACGTGATGTACGAGTGCCCGGTGACCCAGCCGATGTCGGCCGTGCACCAGTACACGTCGGTCTCCGGCTTGAGGTCGAAGACGGCGTGGTGGGTGTAGGAGGCCTGCGTGAGGTAGCCGCCCGAGGTGTGCAGGATGCCCTTCGGCTTCCCCGTGGTCCCGGAGGTGTAGAGGATGAACAGCGGCTGCTCGGCGTCGAACGCCTCCGGCGTGTGCTCGGCCGACTGCCGCTCGACGATCTCGTGCCACCACACGTCGCGGCCCTCGGTCCAGTCGACTTCCTGCCCGGTGCGCCGCACCACCAGCACCTTGTCGACCCCGTCGACCCGGCTCACCGCGTCGTCTACGGCCGGCTTGAGCGCGGACGGCTTGCCGCGTCGGTAACCGCCGTCGGAGGTGATGACCAGCTTGGCGTCCGCGTCCTGGATGCGTGTGGCGATCGCGTCCGCGGAGAATCCGCCGAAGACGACCGAATGCGCCGCGCCGATCCGTGCACACGCCAGCATCGCGACGACGGCCTCAGGGATCATCGGCAGATAGACGGCGACCCGGTCGCCCTTGCCGACGCCCAGCTCGATCAGTGCGTTGGCGGCCTTGCTCACCTCGTCCTTGAGCTCCGCATAGGTGATCGCCCGGCTGTCACCCGGCTCGCCCTCGAAGTGGATGGCGACCCGGTCGCCGTTCCCGGCCTCTACATGCCGGTCGACGCAGTTGTACGCGACGTTCAGCTTTCCGTCGGCGAACCACTTCGCGAACGGAGGGTTCGACCAGTCCAGCGTTTCGGTCGGCTCGGTGGCCCAGGTCAGCCGGCGGGCCTGCTCGGCCCAGAAGCCGAGCCTGTCAGCCTTGGCCTGCTCATACGCCTCCGCGGTGACATTGGCGTTCGCCGCCAGGTCGGCGGGCGGCGCGAACCTGCGCTCTTCCTTCAGCAGGTTGGCCAGGCTTTCGTTGCTCACGACATCTCCCTTTCCCAGGGTGTCCGTTGTGTCCCAGGCCACAGCTCATCAGACCGGGGGCCTCGATGACAAGGGCCGATCTCAAATTGGTTTAGACCTATCGAGGAGCTGAGGTTCCTTCAGAAGCGCGCACCAGGCACGCTGGGGTACGCACTCCGAGCCACGTACGGACAGGCACGCGGGTTCACCCGCCCACCATTCCCGCGACCGCCCCCACGTGGACGCCATGGCACATGCGACGCCCGGGCGTGTCGCGGCCCTCACGCCCGGTCCTCACTCCTGGCCCTTGCGCCTGGCCCCCACACCCGGCCCACGTAAGGGCACCCCGCGCCTATATACCCGCCGCATCCATACGTACGGCGTGGTGCGCGCCCCACCAACCGGGGCCGCGCACCACGCCGAGGTCACACGGGTGGCGAGGTCAGGCGGGGTGCCGCAGATCCTCCGCCGCCCCCACATGATCGAACAGCTCGCCGCCGTCGCGTTCGGCCAGCAGATACGCCTGCGCCTCCCCGACGTGGAAGTACATCCCGTGCAGCTCGAGCGCACCCTCCCGCAGGGCCCGCGCCACTGACTCGTGCGCCCGCAGATGGTCCAACTGCTGCACCACGTTGGTCAGGCACAGCTGCTCCACCGCGTCGGCCGGCGCCCGCCCGGCTAGCCGGGCCCAGGGGCGGTTCTTGGCGGCCATCCGCTCCAGACTCGGCAGCCCGTGCCGCAGCCACCGCTTGAGTGGGGTCTGCGCCCCCCCGGGCTCCGCGTTCAACAGGGCCTGCATGGCCCCGCACCCGGAGTGCCCGCACACCGTGATGGATCGCACATGCAGTACGTCCACCGCGTACTCGATCGCCGCGGCCACCGAATCGTCCCCGCTCTCCTCCCCGGGTCTCGGCACGAGGTTGCCCACGTTGCGTACGACGAACAGGTCGCCCGGACCACTGGAGGTGATCATCGACGTGACAAGCCGCGAGTCGGCACAGGTCAGGAACAGCTGCGACGGTCGCTGCCCTTCCCGCGCCAGCCGTGCCAGTTCACCGCGCACCAGGGGTGCGGTGTTGCGCTGGAACGCGCTGATCCCGCGCGCCAGTTGATGACCGCTCTGCCCGCTCCGGCCATCGCGCCCGGTGGCACCGGCCGGCCCCGCCGATTCGTCTGCTGGGCCCGCCCCGCCAGACCGGTCGGCGGCGGATGCGGGCTGCGGACCGGCGGAAGGTTCGCAGTGGTGGTTGCGCCATGGCGTCCAGGGGCGGCAGCGGCAGTGGGAGGGGCCCGCGGGCTCGGCGATCCGGGTGCCGGTCCGCCCGGTCAAATCGACCGTGCCGCCTCGCGCGACATGCGCGTTCTGCCAGTCCTGCAGGGACTCGTATGCCGCGTGGTCCATGAACGACCCGTCCAACTCCAGGACCACATGCGCCCCTTGAGGCACCAGGTGCAGGGCGCGGCTGAGTCGAGGCACCGCGAGGAACGTCAACTGCCCTCTTACTCGTACGTGATGGACTGCTCCTCTCTCGTCATGCGTGATGCACGTGCGGGTGAGGCGGTGCAGGGCGACGGCGACGGCCACGGAGACCCCCAGCGCCACGCCCTCGAGAACACCGAGGCACACGACGCCGAGCGTGGTGACGACGTACACCAGCACTTCGCGGTGGCGGGTGACCGTGCGGATGTGGTGCAGGGACACCATCTGGATGCCGACGGCCATCACCAGGGCGGCGAGCGATGCGAGGGGGATCAGCTCCAGGATCGGGACCATCAGCAGCGCGGCAACTACTACGAAAACGCCGTGCAGCATCGTGGAGTTCCGGCTCACGGCACCGGCTTGCACATTCGCCGAACTGCGCACGGCGACCCCGGCGACGGGCAGCCCGCCGAGCGCACCGGAGACGACATTGGCGGCGCCCTGACCGAGCAACTCCCGGTTCAGGTCGGAGCGACCCACCCGGGTTTGCTGCACGGGTCGCCTCGCCACCAGCTTGTCCACGGCCACGGCGCCTAGCAGCGACTGCACACTGCACACCAGCGTGACGGTGAGGACGGCGGCGGCGATCCCGAGCACCGGCCCCTCGGGCAGCCCGGCCAGCGCGTGGCTGCTCCAGGACGGCAGGTCGACCTTGGGCAGGACCAGCCCGGTGAGTGAGGCGGTCAGGGTGGCCCCCGCGACGGCGACCAGCGCGGCCGGCACGGTGCGCAGGACATGCCCGACCCGTCCGGGAATCCGTGGCCAGGCGAAGAGGAGCGCCAGTGTCAGCGCGCTCATCGAGACCGCCGCGGGGTGAACGCGCGCCAACTGGGCGGGTAGCGCTTGCAGATTGTCGAGCACGGAGCTCTGCGGGGTGCCGCCCAGCACGATGTGCAGCTGGGCGACGGCGATGGTCACACCGATGCCGGCCAGCATGCCGTGCACGATCGCGGGGCTGACGGCGAGCGCCGTGCGGGCCACGCGCAGGCACCCCAGGCCCAGCTGGGCGACTCCGGCGAGGACGGTGATGGCGCAGGTCGTACGCCATCCGTAGCGGTGGATGAGCTCGGCGGTGACGACCGTGAGCCCGGCGGCGGGCCCGCTCACCTGGAGCGGTGAGCCGCCGAACCGCGCGGCGACGAGTCCGCCCACGGCGGCGGCGACGAGCCCCGACTGGAGCGGCGCGCCGGTGGCGAGGGCGATGCCGAGGGACAGGGGCAGGGCGATCAGGAAGACCGCGATCGAGGCCGACAGATCGGCGCCCGCGATACGGAATCGGCGGGGCGGGGTCGGCGGGGGGCTGTGGGGTTGGTGGATGCGCCTGGGCCGAGTCGAGTCGGCGGCGCGGGTGGGGACGCAGGCAGGCATTCCCGTCTCCTCCGGGGCAGCGCGGTCGCGGAACAGGTGATCCCCGTCCAGGGAGGACGGGGGCAGATCGCGGCCGTGGGTCACGGCGTGCAGTGGCGGGACTTTCAACGCTCGGTAAATAGATCGTAATCCAGAGTAAAGCTCTGATGCGGACTTTAGTGGCAAATGGGGCATTAATTCACCCTCGTGGGTGAACCGAGCTTTTTATCGGCTTGTCGTATTTATTCGGTCTCGGCCTCGTGCGACCTTGACGGCGCTGTCGGCATTTAGCCGCACAGCACCCTAGAACGCCCAAAGCGGCGTTGCTCTGACAGAAGGAAGAAGGTGGGCGGAAATGGCCGCCACCCAGAGGATCGCCGCGGGCGTAGCAGTCGCCGCGGCCTGCGCCACGGCGCTCGCCGGTTGCGCCACCGGCACCAGCGGTTCCAAGGAAGGCGCGAACGAGGCCGCGGGGGCCCCGGCGCCCCGGAGCGTGGTCCGCCTGATCGGCGACGGCTCCACCGCGTACACCGGAGCGCAGCCGTATCTGCCCAAGCCCGAGCGGCTGAAGCCCGGTCAGAAGCCCCCGCAGTTCGTGGTCTTCTCGTGGGACGGCGCCGGCGAGGACAGCCAGAAGCTCTTCTCGCACTTCCGCAAGGTCGCCAAGGACAACGGGGCGACGATGACGTACTTCCTGAGCGGTGTGTACCTGCTGCCGGAGGACAAGCGCGAGCTGTACAAGCCACCGGAGCACTCGCCGGGCAGCTCGGAGATCGGCTTCAACGACGAGAAGGGCATCAAGGACACCGTCGAGCAGCTACGTGGTGCGTGGCTGGAGGGCAACGAGATCGGCACGCACTTCAACGGCCACTTCTGTGGTGCGGGAGGCGGTGTCGGCGAGTGGTCGGTCGCGGAGTGGAAGAGCGAGATCGCCCAGGCGAAGGCGTTCGTGAAGTCCTGGAAGACCAACGCGGGCATGAAGAACGCGGCTCCGCTGCCCTTCGACTACGACAAGGAGCTCATCGGCGCCCGCACGCCCTGCCTGGAGGGTCAGAAGAACTTCATGAAGGCGGCCCGGCAGCTGGGCTTCCGCTATGACACCAGCGGCGTCAACAACCAGCTCTGGCCCAAGAAGAAGAACGGCCTGTGGGATCTGTCGATGCAGCTGGTCCCCTTCCCCGGGCACACCTACGAGCAGCTCACCATGGACTACAACTTCATGGTCAACCAGTCGGGCACGCAGACGCAGGGCGACCCCGACAAGCAGGAGTACTGGGGCAACCAGATGCGTGACGGCCTGCTCAAGGGCTTCGACCGCGCCTACGACGGCAACCGCGCGCCGCTGATCATCGGCAACCACTTCGAGTCCTGGAACGGCGGCACCTACATGCGTGCCATCGACCAGGTCGTGGAGAACGTCTGCAACAAGCCCGACGTCCGCTGCGTCTCCTTCCGGCAACTCGCCGACTGGCTCGACGCCCAGGACCCGGCCACGCTGGACAGGCTTCGCGGCCTCACCGTCGGAGAGGCCCCGAAGCAGGGCTGGGCGTCCTTCCTGTCGGGCCGCCCCGCCCCGGCCCCGAAGGGCATCCCCGGGGCGCCGGCCCTCAAGCCGTAGCCACCAGTCCCTCTCCCAGTACGAAACCGGGGTCGACCTGCGCCGCCAGGTCGGCCCCGGTCCTCTCGTTGCCCCAGCTGCCCGCGTTCTTCAGGTGGAAGTGCACCATCTGGCGCGTGTAGCGCTCCCAGTCCCGCAGCTCGTACGTCGCGTCGGCCGCAGTCTGCAAGGTGCGCAGGGAGCGGCGGTTGGCGTCCTCCAGGAGCTCGAACCGGGGTGGGCGGCCCTTCTCCATGGCGCGCACCCAGTCCGAGTGCCCGACTGCGACCAGGAGGTCGTCACCGACCTCGGCGCGGAGGAAGTCGATGTCGTCCTGGCCCTGCATCTTGTTGCCGACGACCTTCAGGATGACTCCGAAGTCGCGGGCGTACTCCTTGTACTGCCGATAGACGGAGACTCCCTTCCGGGTCGGCTCGGCGACGAGGAACGTGATGTCGAAGCGGGTGAACATGCCGGACGCGAAGGAGTCGGAGCCTGCCGTCATGTCGACGACGACGTACTCGCTCTGGCCGTCGACGAGATGGTTCAGGCAGAGCTCCACTGCACCGGTCTTGGAGTGGTAGCAGGCCACTCCCAAATCGGCCTCGCTGAACGGGCCGGTGACCATCAAACGGACGGCTCCGCCGTCGAGTTCCACCGGCCGCGCACAGGCGTCGTACACCGGATTGTTCTCGCACACCCGCAGCAGTCGGGACCCTTCACCGGGCGGGGTCGTCTTGATCATCGTCTCCGCGGACGTGATCCGCGGATTGGAGCCGCGCAGGTAGTCCTTGATCAGCTGCAGCCGCGGGCCCATGGCGGGCAGCCCGGCGGCCACCGCTTCGTCGAGGCCGAGGGCGGCCCCCAAGTGCTGGTTGATGTCGGCGTCCACCGCGACGACCGGCGACCCTGAGGCCGCGAGGTGGCGGATGAAGAGGGAGGACAGGGTCGTCTTGCCGCTGCCGCCCTTCCCTACGAAAGCAATTTTCATGTTCACCAAGGGTAGTGGGGTGATTGCGCACAGTGCCCTGGTGACGTGAAGAAGACCACTCCTTCGTGGGGCGGGCCGCCGGGGTGCGTAGGGTCGTACTCATGAGTACGACAGGCGCGACCACCGATCCGCTCGCGGCCCTGGGTTCGCTGCCCGGCGTGGCCGAATCCGTCGAGTCCGTCCGCAAGGCAGTGGACCGGGTCTACGGACACCGGATCATGCGGCGCCGCGGCAACGAGATCACTTCCGAGGCCGCGCTGCGGGGCGCCCGCGGTTCCGCGGCGCTGTCCGGCGCCGACTGGGCCCTTGAAGAGGTGCGCCGACGCAGCGACTTCAGCGGTGACGACGAGGCCCAGACGGTCGGCGCGGCTCTTCGGCTGACCGCCGAGGCGGGCCAACTGCTGTCCATCTGGCGGCAGTCTCCCCTCCGGGTGCTGGCCCGGCTGCACCTCGTCGCGGCCGCGGACCAGGGGGACACCGTCGGCAGGCCCCGTCAGGACGGTGAACCGGTCGACGAGCCGCTCGTCGAGCTGCCCCTGCCCGACGCGACCGAGGTGGCCGGCCGACTCGAAGGGCTCTCGCGGCTGATCATCGCGGGTGGTTCGGCCCCGGCGCTGGTGACGGCTGCCGTCGTGCACGGCGAGCTGCTTGCCCTGCGCCCCTTCGGGACCCACAACGGCCTGGTCGCACGTGCGGCCGAGCGCATCGTCCTGGTCGGCAGCGGCCTCGACCCCAAATCCGTCTGCCCGGCGGAGGTCGGTCACGCCGAGCTGGGCCGCGCGGCCTACCTGGCGGCCCTGGAAGGCTATGTCTCTGGCACCCCGAAGGGCATGGCGACCTGGATCGCCCACTGCGGAAGGGCGATTGAACTGGGAGCCAGGGAGTCGACAGCCGTCTGCGAGGCGCTTCAGCGCGGCGCGGCGTAAGCCTCCGGACAGGGTTGCGGCGGTACGAGTTCTCGTACCGCCGCTGGCATGCTCACCGGGTTACCAAGCGTCCTCGATATTTGCCCATCAGGTCGGGAACTCCTGCCCGTCACCTGGTGCGGCTGGCCCGTAATCGACGGGTCGACGTCGCGTGGGTGCTCGATGTCCATGCGCGGTCCGTGGGGCCTTCGGTTGCGTTTGAAGGTGATCCTTTCGGATGTCCTTGGTCTCGCGGGCCGTTAACCCCTTTCTACTCCTGGTCCAGAGGAAGCGGAACCCCTGACTGCACTTCTTTACTTTTAGGTTCAAATGGCAGCGAATCGGGCATAAATGTGCCTCGCGCACACGCGTGACGCGCTCACACCACCGTCGCGCGCCGCTTGCTCGCGTACCAGACGAGCCCCGCCGTGGCCGCCGCCGCTCCTATCGCGGCCGCCGCGACGAGCGCCGGGCGCGGCGGCACCGACAGCGCGGGCAGCCGCTGCTTGAGCCGGACCGGCCGGTGGAAGTCCAGAATCGGCCACGAGCGGGCAAGCGCCTCGCGTCGCAGCGCACGGTCCGGATTCACCGCATGGGGATGGCCGACGGCCTCCAGCATCGGAACATCGGTCGCGGAGTCGCTGTAGGCGTAGCAGCGCGCGAGGTCGTACCCCTCGGACGCGGCCAGCTCCTTGACCGCCTCGGCTTTCGTCGGCCCGTACGCGTAGTACTCCACATCTCCGGTGAAGCAGCCGTCCTCGCCGACGACCATGCGTGTGGCCACCACTCGGTCCGCGCCGAGCAGATCTCCGATCGGCTCGACCACTTCCGCCCCGGACGTGGAGACGATCACGACGTCCCGCCCGGCGGTGTGGTGTTCCTCGATGAGAGAGGCGGCCTCGTCGTAAATGATCGGGTCGATCAGGTCGTGCAGCGTCTCGGCGACGATCTCCTTGACCTGCTGGACGTTCCAGCCGCGGCACAGCGTGGACAGGTATGCGCGCATCCGCTCCATCTGATCGTGGTCCGCGCCGCCCGCCATGAACACGAACTGGGCATATGCGGTGCGCAACACGGCCCTTCGGTTGATCAGCCCGCCTTGGTAGAACGACTTGCTGAACGTGAGCGTGCTCGACTTCGCAATGACCGTCTTGTCCAGGTCAAAGAAGGCTGCCGTGCGAGGCAAGGAGTGGTTTTCCACGAGCCCGAGCATATGCGCCCACCATTCGGGCTAGTGTGGGGCGCGTGGGTTTGCCTGAGAGGGCTCTCGGGTACACCATGGAAGTCACGGATCGTTCGCGACCGTGCTAACCCGGTCCGACTCCTCCCCCCCCGAGTCGGCCGTGGGGACGACCCCCGCTCTCCCCCCCGGCGGGGGTCGTCGCATGTCCGGATGGGTTTTTCCCCTCTTTCGCGCGACCCCGGGATCCCGTTGTCATCGCTGTGGCCGCCCCCTTCGCGCGCCCGCGATTCGTCACTCTGCGTATCCGTGAGACTGCTCTGTGGAAGTCGCAGGCGGCTCACCGGTATGGGTGAAGGCGATATTCACAACCACTGAGTTGTCCACAGTTATCGACCAAGATCCACACGATTTTCTGGATCGCTGCACCGTGATTCCAGCGCGTCCCGCTCGCGGCGAGTTCCTCGCGGCAAGTTCATGGCCGGTTCCGTTTGTCGGACGCGTTTGGCCGGTTCGTATCGGCCGTCCATATGGAGGCCGCTTGCCGGTTCTTCACACGAGAGGGAATCGCGGGTCCGCAGAGGACCTTGCGAGCTCCGCGCAAGGAGCAGCGAAGGGGGCTGGAGATCGTGGCGGGAGCCATCACACACGACCTGCCGCCCGCCGCCGACGGGCGGCAGGGCGGACCATTGATCGTCACGGAGGACGCCGAACTCCTCGACGACCTGCTGCGCCTGTGCGCCGCGGCGGGCGCGAGGCCGGAGGTCCACCACGGGGTGCCCGAGGGCCGCGGCAGCTGGGAGGCGGCACCGCTCGTCCTGGTCGGCGACGACGCGGCGCGGCGCGTGCGCGGAGCGGCGCGCCGACGCGGAGTGGCGCTGGTCGGCCGGGACCAGGACGACTCCGGCGTCTGGAAACGGGCTGTCGAGATCGGAGCCGACCACGTCCTGATGCTTCCGGACGGCGAGCAGTGGCTCGTCGACCGCATCGCCGACGTGGCCGAGGGAGTCGGTCGCCCCGCGCTCACCGTCGGCGTGATCGGCGGCCGCGGCGGGGCCGGAGCCTCCACGCTGGCCTGCGCGCTCGCCGTCACCTCTGCGCGCGAGGGACGCCGCACCCTGCTCGTGGACGCGGATCCTCTGGGTGGCGGACTCGACGTACTCCTGGGCGGAGAGGCCGTCGAAGGCCTGCGCTGGCCGGCGTTCGCCGCCTCCCGCGGCAGGGTCGGTGGCGGCGCCCTGGAGGAGTCCCTTCCCGCACTGCACGCGCTGCGCGTCCTCAGCTGGGACCGCGGCGACTGTGTCACCATCCCGGCGCAGGCCGTCCGCGCGGTCCTGGCCGCCGCCAGACGGCGCGGCGGCACCGTGGTCGTCGACCTGCCCCGCCGCGTCGACGAAGGCGTCGCGGAAGCCCTCGCCCAGCTCGACCTCGGGCTGCTGGTGGTCCCCGCCGATTTGCGCGCCGTCGCGGCTGCCAAACGGGTGGCGTCCATGGTCGGCATGGTCCTGCGCGACCTGCGCGTCGCGGTCCGCGGCCCCTACGCGCCGGGTCTCGACGACCGCGAAGTGGCCCGCCTGCTCGGACTGCCGCTGGTCGGCGAGGTGCCCGCGGAATCCATGCCGCCAGACACCGGTGTGCCGCCCGGGGGAGCGTCGCGGGGGCCGCTCGCCCGGTTCTGCACGGCCTTCTGGGCGCGGGTTCCGGCGGAAGGCGGGGGCGTATGAGCTGGGAGGCGGGGACGGGCACGGGCGCGGGCACGGGCGCGGGACTGCTGGACGGCGTACGGCAGTGGCTCGCCGAGAGCGGTTCGGAGCCGACTCCCGCGCGCGTGGCACAGGCCCTGCGCGAGCAGGGGCGAGTGCTCGGAGACGCCGAAATCCTCGGCGCCGCTGAGCGGTTGCGCTCCGAGCTGGTCGGCAGTGGGCCGCTGGAGCCGCTGCTCGCCGACCCGTCGGTGACCGACGTCCTGGTGTCCGCGCCGGACCGGGTGTGGGTGGACCGGGGCGGTGGCCTGGAACTGACGAGCGTCTCCTTTCCGGACGCGGCGGCCGTACGACGCCTCGCGCAGCGCCTCGCGGCCGTGGCCGGGCGAAGGCTCGACGACGCCCGGCCCTGGGTCGACGCCCGGCTTCCGGACGGCACCCGACTGCACGCGGTACTGCCCCCGGTGGCCGTCGGCTCCACCTGCCTGTCGCTGCGGGTCGTACGGCCGCGCGCGTTCACCCTTGACGAGTTGGTGGCGGCGGGGACAGTCCCGCCCGGCGGGGACCGGGTGCTCAGAGCCCTGCTGGACGCCCGGCTGTCGTTCCTGATCAGCGGCGGCACCGGAAGCGGCAAGACGACCCTGCTGAGCGCGTTGCTGGGGTTGGTCGGTCCCGGGGAGCGGATCGTGCTGGCCGAGGACTCGGCGGAGCTGCGGCCCGACCATCCCCATGTGGTGCGCCTGGAGGGGCGGCCCGCCAATCAGGAGGGCGTCGGACTCGTGGCGCTGCAGGACCTGGTCCGTCAGGCCCTGCGCATGCGACCGGACCGACTGGTGGTCGGCGAGGTGCGCGGACCGGAGGTCGTGTCGCTCCTGGCGGCGCTCAACACCGGCCACGAGGGCGGCTGCGGAACGGTGCACGCGAATGCTGCGGCGCAGGTACCGGCCCGTCTGGAGGCCCTGGGCACGGCGGCAGGGCTCGACAGGGCGGCGCTGCACAGTCAGTTGGCGGCGGCGCTGTCCGTGGTCCTGCATCTCGTACGGGACCGGGCCGGGCGGCGGCGGATCGCCGAGGTGCATGTCCTGGAGCGCGATGCGACGGGGCTGGTGGTGACGGTGCCCGCGCTGCGGTGGGGCGCGGAGGCGTTCGCGTACGAGCGGGGGTGGGAGCGGCTGCGGGGGCTGCTCCGGGACGGGACCGAGGGGGGTGGGCTGCGATGACGGGGGTCGGTGACATCTCGGTGGGGGCGGCCATGGCGTGTGCCGGGGCGGCGGCCTGGTTGATGGGCGGGTGGGACGCGGGTGCGCGCAGGGCGCGCCTGCTGTGCGCTGCTGGCGGGGTGGTGGCCACCGGACCGCCGGCGTGGGAGCGGGCACGGGCCGAGTGGCGGCGGCTGCGCGGACGGCTGCGTCCCGAAGGGTGGTCGCTGGTCGCCGGGTTGGTGATCGCGGTACTGGGTGCGTCCGTGGTGCCGCTGTTCCTCGGGGCGGCCGGGATGCCGCTGCTCCGCCGAGTACGGCGGGCCGGGGAGGCGCGGCGCGCGGGGGAGCAGCGGGGTGAGGCGGTGATCGCCCTGTGCGGGGCGCTGGCCGGTGAGGTGCGGGCCGGGCATCAGCCGGGCGAGGCACTGCGGAGAGCCGCGCGCGACTCGGGCGGGCTCGGCGAGGCCCAGGCGGTGGTGCTGGCGGCGGCGCGGTTCGGCGGTGATGTGCCGGGTGCGCTCACCGGCGCGGCACGGCAGCCGGGGGCCGACGGGCTGGTGGGGCTCGCCGCGTGTTGGCGGGTGGCGGTGGACCGGGGCGCGGGCCTGGCGGCGGGACTCGACCGCCTGGAAGGGGCCCTGTGCGCGGAGCGGGACCAACGGGCCGACCTGCGAGCCCAATTGGCGGGATCGCGATCCACGGCGGTGATGCTCGCGGGACTGCCCGTTATGGGCCTTCTGCTCGGCACCGCGCTGGGCGCCGATCCGCTGCACGTGCTGCTGCACAGCGGGCCGGGCCTGGGCTGTCTGGTGGTCGGAGGGGTGCTGGAGGGCGTGGGGCTGTGGTGGGCGCTGCGCATCGTGAGGGGAGCGGAGGCGGCATGAACACGGAAGTTGTCCACAGGCTGGGGGCGCTTGTGTACGGGACGCTCGCGCTGGGGTGGCTGCCCCGGGCGCTCGGTGCGGCGCGGCGTGAGCGACGGGCGCGCAGAAGGCTGACCGACCTGCTGGCCCTGGAGAGGACACACGAGAAGCGGTACTTCGCGGTCCGGGACGTTGTGCGGCGGTGGATGCCGGTGGCGGGCGCGGTGTGCGCCGGCTGGGTGCTGGTCGGCGGTCTTGCCGGGGTTGTGGTGGGGCTGCTGGCCGGGTTCGGGGCCTGGCGGTGGCGGCAGCGTCGCAGACCGGGGCCGGTGGAGGAGTACGACGCGGCACTGGCTGCCCGGCAACTCCCCTTGGCGGCCGACCTGGTCGGGGCCTGTATCGCGGCGGGGGCGGACCCCGTGGTCGCGGCGCAGGCGGTGGGCGAGGCCCTGGGCGGACCGGTGGGGGAGCGGCTCGCGCGGGGCGCGGCAGAGGTACGGCTCGGGGGCGAACCGGCCGAGGCATGGCGGAGGTTGGCGTCGCTCCCGGGCGCGGAGGCGCTGGCGCGGCTGCTGGAACGGGCGGGCGAGTCGGGCGTAC